>CAZILJ010000749.1:0-3514 GCA_964539915.1 uncultured Acidobacteriaceae bacterium
GAGGCTCGCCGGATTCGGTGATGAGCGCAACTTGGGTTCGCGTTTCCTCGCGTACCAGCAGGTTGTGCACGGCGGCGAGAGCGAGCAAGGAGGGGATGGGGGCGTAGTCTTTATTCACGCCGCGATCGGAAAGGATCAGCAGAGAGTATCCGGCCTTAACCGCCAAGCTGGCTCGCTGGCACAACTCATCGAGAGCGCGCTTCAGTCCCTCTTCGCCGTCTTTCGCACGGAATAGCGCGGGCAGCGTGGTCGCCAGCAAGTCGCGGTTCGAAACCCGGCGTAACTTCTCCAGTTCGCGATTCGAAAGGAGTGGATGCGCCAGCCTCAGCATGTGACAATTCTCAGGCGCCTCCTCGAGGATGTTGCGCTCGCTGCCGATGTAACTGATGAGCGACATCACCATCTCTTCGCGAATGGGATCGATGGGAGGATTGGTCACCTGTGCGAAAAGCTGCTTGAAGTAGTTAAACAGCGACTGTGGCTTGTCGGAGAGGCAAGCCAAGGGCGTATCGGTGCCCATCGAACCGATCGGTTCCTCTCCTTTCGAGGCCATCGGAACCAGAATCATGCGCAGATCTTCATCGCTGTAGCCGAAGGCGCGCTGGCGGCGGAGCAAGGTTTCGGCATCCGGATAGTGCATGCGCGTGGGCTCCGGCAGCTGATCCATGGTGATCTGATTCTCTTTTACCCACTGGGCATAGGGATGCCGCGACGCGAGTTGCTGCTTGATCTCATGGTCAGAGACAATGCGACCTTCGACCGTATCGACCAGAAACATCTTCCCCGGCTGCAGGCGCCCTTTTCTCTTCACTTGTTCAGGCGCAATTTCGAGTACTCCTGCTTCCGAAGCCATGACGACCAGGTCGTCATGAGTCACCACGTAGCGTCCGGGTCGCAGGCCATTGCGGTCGAGGGTCGCTCCGATGACGCGGCCGTCAGTGAAGGCGATGGCGGCAGGGCCATCCCACGGTTCCATCAGGCAGGCGTGGTACTCGTAGAATGCGCGCTTCTCCGGCTTCATGTCGGGATTGCCCGACCAGGCTTCGGGAATCAGCATCGCCATGACGTGCGGCAGACTGCGACCGGCTTGCAGCAGCAACTCCACGGCGTTGTCGAAGTTCGCCGAGTCACTTCCGTCGGGAGCGATGATGGGATGCAACTTCTTCATGTCGTCGCCAAATAGCGGCGACTGCAGCAGGGACTGGCGCGCTTGCATCCAGTTGACATTGCCGCGGAGCGTGTTGATCTCGCCGTTGTGCGCGATATAGCGGTAAGGATGCGCCCGCTGCCAACTGGGAAACGTATTCGTCGAGAAGCGTTGGTGTACCAGACACAAAGCGCTGACTGCATCGGGATCGGAGAGTTCGCGGTAGAAGTTGGCGATCTGCGGCGCCAGCAACAGTCCTTTGTAGACGATCGTGCGGCAAGAAAGCGACGGGATGTAGAACATCTCCGCATCTTCGATGCCGGACTCACGCATCTCATTTTCCGCGCGCTTGCGAACCACATAGAGCTTGCGCTCGAAAGCGTCTTCCTCCATCCCCGGACTGCAGCGCACGAAAATCTGCTGGATGTAAGGCTGGGATGCGCGCGCTACTCGACCGATTGCGGATGCATAAACGGGCGTGTCGCGCCAGCCCAACAAGGTCAGGCCTTCTTCGCGCACGATGCGCTCGAGAATTCCTTCGCACTGTAACCGCTGATGCTTTTCCACCGGCAGAAAAGTCATGCCGACGGCATACGTCCCCGGGTTGGGCAGAGCGAATCCCAGCTTCTCGCATTCGCGAGCGAAAAACTTATGGGGAATCTGGATCAGAACGCCCGCACCATCCCCGGTTTCAGGATCGCAGCCGCAAGCGCCACGATGCGCCAGGTTCAGCAGTACTTGAATTCCCTTGCGGATGATGTCGTGACTTTTGTGGCCGCCGATGCTGGCGACAAAGCCGATCCCGCAAGCGTCGTGTTCTTGCGCAGGGTGGTAGAGACCCTGGGCAGGAGGCAGACCATTTCTCGGGTTTAGACGCGTCGTCATGGACTCCGTCCGGCGGAGCGAATCGCTTTCGAATCACTTGTTCTTGGGCGTTCCTCGCGAGGCCACGCAGTGGCACACACTTCTGCTCAGGAACAGACGTTCGTGATCTCTTTAATAGCGCCTAAGGGCGAGCAAAGTACAATGCAGAATTTCGATGCAAGCGATGCAAATTTCGGTTCTCGCCGGGGCACGACTGGTTCCCGGTAAGTCCTTGCGAACTACGCCGACTCCGCTATAATTCCGCTACAACACAATGGACTTTGATCAACTTATTACGTTTCTGGAAGTTGCCCGTCAGGGCAGCTTTTCCCGCGCTGGCGAGAAGGTTTTTCGGTCGCAGTCCGCGGTTAGCGCGCAGATCCGACAGCTCGAACAGGAATATGGCGACCGACTGCTCGACCGCTCCGGCAAAACCGTGAAACTGACCCCCGCCGGCCAGGTTTTTTTCGAATACGCCGAACGCTTGAAGAGTCTTCGCGACGAATCATTAATGGCGGTGGCGGACCACAGCGGCACTCCGCGGGGCACGCTGCGAGTAGGCGCCAACGAGGCCACCTGTTTGTATGTTCTCCCGGAGGTCTTCGGCGAGTATTGTCGGCGCTATCCCCCGGTGCAGATCAGCATTTACCGGAACTTCAGCTACAAAATCGTGGAAAAGCTGGAGAACGGGGCAGTCGAGGTCGGCATCCTCACCCTGCCGATCCAGTCGCCGAGCCTGAAGATCCAGCCTATTTTTCGAGACAAACTGATGTTGATGGTGAGTCCCAAGAATCCGCTGGCCAAGTTCAAGGTGGTCCCGGTCAGCGAAATCGTCAAACATCCTCTGCTTTTCCCGAAAACCGGACACACGCGCAGATTGCTCGACAAGTTGTTTCGGCCGCACAGCGCCGAACTGCAGGTACGAATGGAGCTCCCCAGCATTGGGATGATCAAAAGCTTCGTGGCCGCGGATCTGGGTGTGTCACTGATCAGTGCGTCGTTCGCTCGAGACGAAGTGGACGCCGGCCGGGTCAAACTGATTGATCTTGAGGATGCGGTCCTCTATCGCGAACTCGGGCTCGCTTATCGTCGGGATCGAACCTTGTCTGTGGCGTCGACTGCCTTTGTGGCCCTTCTGCGGCAGTTCGCCACGAAGATGAAGAAGACGGACGATTGAGCCCCCCCCTTATCTGAAATTTCAATTGCTGCCATCGAAATTTTGAAGTTCCCTCGGCCCGAACCACCGGGTAAGCTCGGCCTGTAATTGCTCCTGTTGTCTGTATCGGCCATTTTAATGAAGACCTCCATCCAGAAGAGCACCCGAATTACATCGACAGGCACAGGCATGTCGACACGAATTATTACGTGTCTTCTGGAGGATGGTATCGGATGATGTAAGCGATATTAAGTAAACTCACCCGAACCCACCGCCAGAAGCGACATCTGGCGGTGGGTTTTTGTTTTGTGCCAAAAAAGAGAAAGAGAAAAAGAGAAAAAGAGAGA
>CAZILJ010000750.1:0-6090 GCA_964539915.1 uncultured Acidobacteriaceae bacterium
TGCCGGAGATGACGATCTGCTCCGGCGAATTTATATTGGCCGGTTCACACACCTCGCCCTGAGCCGCGTCGTGGCAGACTGCGGCGACTTTCGCGGGGTTCATGCCAAGGATCGCAGCCATCGTGCCCACGCCCACCGGCACCGCTTCCTGCATGTATTTGCCGCGGTTGCGTACCGTGCGAACCGCTTCGGCAAAGCTGAATGTCCCCGCCGCCACGTGCGCCGAATATTCGCCGAGGCTGTGTCCCGCCACGTAGCCGGGTTTGGGAATGCGCGTCTCCAATATGCGGAGGATCGCGATCGAAGCCGCGAGAATCGCCGGCTGCGTGATCTCGGTCAGACGAAGCTGGTCCTCTGGTCCCTCAAAGCAGACGGTGGAGAGCTTGTAGCCCAGAGCTTCATCGGCTTCGGCGAACGTTTGCCGGGCGACGGGATACTTCTCGGCCAGATCTTTTCCCATGCCGATTGCCTGGGAGCCTTGGCCGGGGAACAACAATGCAATGGTGTGATTGGAGTCAGTCATGAATGTTAAAGGCAAACTCTCGAATAGTAGCGCTGCCGTCCGGGCCAGTACCGCGGGCCTCTCCGGCCGCCGTGCACCGAGGCGGGACGCCCTCGGGACAGTCGGCAGGATGCCGGCGCTATTTTGCTAGCTTGGCTGTGGCACCGCGGTCTCCTCTGAGGCTGGGCGCACTGCTGCCAGACCGCGTTCGATCGATCCGTTGATGCCGCGCTCTGAAAACTCCGCCGCCACGCGTAGCGCATTCTTGATGGCGTTCGCATTCGACGAGCCATGCGTGATGATGCACGCGCCCCTCACGCCCAGCAACGGCGCCCCGCCATATTCTGTGTGATCGAGCCGCTTCTTGAAATCAGTGAAGGCGCTGCGCGATAGTAACGCTCCCACTTGCCTCGTGATGGTCGCCTTCAGTGATTCCTTCAGTGCCGTTCGCACCAGGTTCGCTACTCCCTCGGAAATCTTCAGTGCGACGTTGCCCACGAATCCGTCGGCCACGATGACGTCGACCTCCCCGTTGTACAAATCGCGGCCTTCCACATTTCCCACAAAATTCAGTGGAAGCTGCTTGAGCAGCTGGAAGGATTGGCGCGTAAGTTCATTCCCCTTGCTTTCCTCTTCTCCAATGGAAAGCAACCCGACACGCGGGCCGGCAGAACCCGCTTTCTTCCCGAACATCGCGCGGAAATAAATGTCGCCCATCACCGCAAACTGTTCGAGATTCTGGGGGGTGCAGTCGACATTGGCGCCGACGTCGAGCAGCATTGCTGGATTCCCCGGGGCGGTCGGAAAAACAGCCGCCAGCGCGGGACGGTCGACGCCAGGCACCGCGCCCAGCACGACTCTTGCTGTGGCCATGGCGGCTCCGGTGTTGCCGGCGGTGACAAAGCCCGCCGCCTGACCTTCACGCACCATGCGCAAGCCCACCCGCATGGAGGAATCGCGCTTGGCGCGAATTGCCTCCACTTTGTCTTCCATGGTGATGAATTCGCTGGCATGGACGACTTCAATGGGCAAGCGCGCGGCCGCCGAGTGGCGATCCAATTCCGCCTTGACTACGGTTTCCGGGCCGACCAACAGCACCCGCAGGCCGTATTGACGCGCCGCTTGTATGGCGCCTTCAATCTCAGGCTTGGGAGCGCGGTCCGAACCCATCGCATCCAGCGCGATCACGCTAGGCATGGTGTTTTTGAGCTAGCTGGCTTCTTTGATGTCCAGGACTTCGCGTCCCTTATAGTATCCGCACTTGGCGCAGGCGTGATGCGGCATCTTCTTTTCGTGACAGTTGGGGCACTCGGAAAGGCTGTGCTTTTTCAGGGCGTCGTGTGCGCGACGGGTTGACGTGCGTTTCTGGGAGTGTCGCCGTTTTGGATTAGGCATGGTATTGAATTCCTCTCAAGGCTGTCAGCTCTCGCTATTAGTTTTCAGCCAATAGCTCATGAACCTGACTCTAATCGCCGATTACTTCGTAGTAAAAACCTAACTGAATCAGACACCCGCATTTGTTTTGGGAGCGTCCGTGGCTGAAAGCTGATGGCTGACAGCTGACAGCTTCTTCAGTGCTCCAACTTGCCGCGAATCTCGCGCAGCGCTGTCCACCTCGGATCTTCAATCACAGTGGTGCAGGAGCACTTTTCTTCGTTCAAATTCTTGCCGCAATGCACGCACAAACCCTTGCAGTCTTCGCGGCACGTGACTTTCAAGGGCAATGCGAGCAGCACTTGCTCGCGCAAAACGTCTTCGAGCAGTATCCCGTCGCCTTGATAATAGCCGATCTCGGCTTCCGCGTCGGTCACCGAAAGCTCATCGCGTCCGGCATCGGCACCGAGCGGGCGGTAGAGCAGTTCGAACTCCCGCGTGATCTCCTGGGCCACCGGCTCGACGCAGCGGGCACATTCCAATTCGAGTCCTGCCGTAAGACGACCACGCAGGCGTATGTCCTTAATGATCTGATGCTTGCCATGATGCTCTTCAACCACCTCGGCGTGACCGGATGCCTTCAGCGGCGTGCGCTGTTTGGCCTCGCCTCCCAAGTCGATGACATCGGGCTGAAACTCCTCCTCAAAATCCAGAGGATGACGTCCCAATTCATTGATGTCCAGGAACATTGCGAGACCTCCGCGTCAATCTTGCCAACCCATTCCGCGGAAGCACGCCAAGTGGCGTAAGTACCGCAAGGAGCAAGACTTAGGATAAAGCGGAAGGCGCGGCAGTGTCAAGAAAGGGCGCTGCTCTGAGGCTGCTCTATCAGGCCAAATCCAGGCGTGTCTTCTTGCTGTACGATTTCTGCCCATCGGCATGCTTTCTGAATTCTCATCTCTCCACTCCGGAAATCTTCAACGCCTGAGACGCAAGCCGGGAAGGAAGGTGCGAGCCGGGGGCTTCGACGAAGCGTACCGGGGCCAGGGCGTAGCGTCGGTCCACTGGGTGGCGGTGAACGGTTCTTTCTTGTCGCCATCAGCGCAGGGATCTCTATCGCCTTTACAAGCTATCTTGGCAGTTGGCGGGCTATGGTAATGGGCGCCTTCGGTGATAACGCGGCCTATTCGGGCGTTGCATCCACCACTGGAACTTCGCCAACTTGGGCATCCAGCATTTCATGGGTTATGGCGGTGTTTCTGGTCGCCCGTCTTTTCCGAACATGGACCGCAGCGTATTTCGCGCTTACGAACTTTGCCTGGTTCCGCTGTCGTTCCTGGGAGGTTCTGAACCGCTGGCTTTGGCCCTTGCCTTGGGCGCTTTTTGGAGGTTCCGCCGCCGAAGGATTTTTGTTGCCGTCTGGTTGGAATCGTTAGCGGTGACGGTTCGGCCATTGATAATCTTCGTGCTCGTCGGTATCGGCATCTTAATATGTTCTGCCGTTGGCAATTTATTTTGGCGATGTGCTGCTGACCTGTGCG
Source organism: uncultured Acidobacteriaceae bacterium (assembly GCA_964539915.1). GTDB lineage: Bacteria > Acidobacteriota > Terriglobia > Terriglobales > Acidobacteriaceae > Sulfotelmatobacter. Next base: position 3,418 of record CAZILJ010000750.1, read on the forward strand.
CCGTTACATAGCACGCGACTATGGGGCAGCCAACGCGACTGGTCCCCATGGTCATTTATTTGGATGGCCCTTCCACGGTATTGTGGTGGGAACGATGATTTACCCCGCGCCATGGACTGAGTTGGTCTTCAGTTTTTCCCGGATGTTTGCGGTGTTGGCAGGTGGAGGAATGATGTTTTCTGCACGGTTTCGCACATAGCTGAAAACTTACCCGCAGGAGGCATATTTCGCGCCCTTTATCTCGTCGCGATATTTTGCTACGACTATCTGATATGGGCGCGTGGCCGTTTTATCCGCCTTTCGATGCCGGTACTTCGGTTTGTGTTCTATGCCCTCATCGGGTGGGTTGTCAAAAAAGCGGCAGGTCGCGTGGTTTTTGGCCGTGGCTACGCCGATACTGGCCGCTTGTTCGGCGGTCGGGGTTCGAAATGGTTTGAAACGATGACGGCGCAGTTGGATTTCCGACTCGGCGCCGCGAAAGGACGGATGATCCGGATTGCTTTGGCGCCGGGGAAGACGAGTATGCGAGTTTTGGTTACAGGCAGCGCAGGTCACCTCGGTGAGGCCCTTGTCCGCACTCTGCGAGACCTGAAACATGAGGTCGTCGGCCTCGACATCCTTGCGTCTCCATTTACGACGCAGGTCGGCTCCATCAGCGACCGGACTTTCGTGCGGCGATGTATGAAGGGCATGCAAAATGTCTTTCATGCAGCCACGCTGCACAAGCCGCATGTTGCGACTCATAGCCGGCAGGCATTTGTCGACACGAATGTGACCGGAACGCTCAACCTGCTGGAAGAGGCGGTGGCGGCCGGCGTCGGGGCGTTTGTGTATACCAGTACCACGAGCGTTTTTGGCGGCGCGCTTATCCCGCCTGCTGGGGCTCCAGCTGCGTGGATAACCGAAGATGTCACACCCATTCCCAAAAATATCTACGGTGTGACCAAGGCGGCGGCAGAAGATCTTTGCCAGTTGTTCCATCGCAACCTGCGGCTGCCGTGCATCGTGCTGCGAACCTCGCGCTTCTTTCCCGAAGAGGACGACAACGAAGAGGTGCGCGCAGCCTATTCAGACGATAATCTCAAGGCGAATGAGTATCTCTGCCGGAGGGTCGAGATCGAAGACGTTGTGAGCGCACACCTGCTGGCGTTACGGCGTGCGCCTGCAATCGGGTTTCGCAAATACATTGTCAGCGCTACCACGCCATTCCTGCCCGATGACTTGGCGGCCTTGCGTCTCGACGTGCCCCGCGTGGTGCGGCAGCGTGTTCCGGGTTATGAAGGCGAATACCAGCGCCGCGGTTGGAAAATGTTTTCATTCGTCGATCGAGTGTATGTGAACGAACGTGCACGGAGAGAGCTTGGCTGGAAGCCACGCTATGACTTCGCCCACATCATTGATCGCATGAAGTCAGGAGAGAACGTGAGAAGTTCTCTCGCGCAGACGATTGGCTCCAAGGGATATCATCCCGCAACATTCTCCCACGGGCCGTATCCGGTCGCATAGGCACCGCGGACCGCAGCCGCGATCTCAGTCGCCCAGTTGAAGCAGTTCGATGGTTCGGCTTGGAGACTCTTCGAAAATCAGCTTCCTATCGACCTCTGGAGTATTTTTTGCCAGGTAGTGCGGGATCAACCACGCAACGACGGCGACCGGCACAAGACTGATCATGCGCGCCGGTTCCAACAGAGCCGATGACTCGAACTCGGGCGTCGAAAGCGAGTAGATGAGAAATCCGAAGCCAAAGGATAGAAGGATCACGATGGAATGTTGTTTGAACAGCGGAAGTGTGCAAGTGAACGGAAGCTTGCGGAAGCGAACCAGAAGAATATTCGTGAGCAGCACGGCCCACGTCATTACCAGCAGTGTGTGAAGAGACGCAATTCTGAAGCCTTCCAAGTAAGCGTATACGGGAAACGCCATGACGAATATGCAGGGCAGCACCAAGATAAGGACTGCATTTCTGGCCAGGCGCTCGCATTCGCGCGAATCGGGGTCGAGCATCAATCGGAAGAGCCAATTGGATCGCAACTCCACCGGAATTTCGAAGACGACGCGCAATCCTGCGATGATCAGAAACGAAAGAATAAAAGGGATGGAGAGAGCGTCTGGCGAAAGTGCAGCCTGGCGCGCCGATTGCGTACCTTCCACTGCGTTCATCAAAGCTTGGGAGGAAAGGACCAAGCCCAGACCTGCCACGGCGGTCAGAACCAACCTGTGGGTTTCGCTGCGACGCAGTGTCTTCCAAATGAAGGGAAAGCAGGCGAGCTGGAATGGAGTTCGTAAGAGGAATCGATGCAGGTGGCCCAGGCTCCGATGGCCCAGGCTCTGCGGAAGCAGGACCGATTCGCGATGCCTGCCCCAGCGCGAGATGGCCTCGGTGAGCTCAGAGATACGGACGAAGTGGCGCCGATAGGCCAAGGCATAAACTGAAAAAGCGATCACCACGATTGCACCGAGGAGGGGCAGCGTGAGTTTGGCCAGATCCGCCATGACGGGAGTTGCGCGGCCGCGCATCCATTGACACAGTCCGAGAAACCAGCACGACGGGAGCAGGAGGGTCCATGCCGGGGAGGGTTCCTTCGCCTGGCGCAGCAAATTTGGAACCGCAGCCGAAGTGCACAGGAGTGTAACTAAATAGACTACGACCAGCCCGCGTAGGTAGGTTGACGC
>CAZILJ010000751.1:0-5549 GCA_964539915.1 uncultured Acidobacteriaceae bacterium
TTTTCAGGTTCTTCACCTCTTCTTCTGCTCGCTCGGCGCCGCCTTTGCATTCGTCGAAGTCCCTTTTCGCGTTCTGAGCGGCCGTAAGGTTGCACACGTTCGAGGCTTCTAACGCCTGGATCTATCTCACTCTTTGGAGTCGCGATTTTTCCGCCTCAGCCCTGGACGCCCCTGTGAAGGCGACGTTAAGGAGGTTGAAATTATTCTCGTAAACGATCTTGCATACATTTTGGTCGGCACTGATTTCAGCTATCGTCACCCTTGGAAGAACATGCGGCATCGTCAGACCTCCGGACTTTCAATTGGATGGTCGCTGTTTCGGAATGGATGGCGGATTAATGAGCTGCCGGGTAGTGCGATAAAATTACGACAAAAGACGACGATGGCGAACGAGGGACATAGAAAATAAGCAGGTTAGAGATATTACCTCAAGGTCTGCAAAACCTTTATCCGTCGGTTCGATTCCGACCCGCGCCTCCAACTTCAGACCTTCATAATTTCCGAGGTACGGAATCCATACCAGTGGGCGGTCCGGTTTGATTTGGTGCTAGACTTCTACGATTATGGCTCAATTCGTGATCGAGCGCGAAATACCTGGCGCCGGAGCGCTGTCAGAGACGCAGATCCGGGACATCGCACTGAAGTCATTGCAGACGTTGAAGGAAATGGGGCCGCAGATTCAGTGGCTTCACAGCTACGTTACCGAAGACAAAGTCTACTGCGTTTACCTCGCGCCAGACGAGAACAGCATCCGGGAGCATGCCCGAAGGACAGGTATTCCAGCCGATCGTGTCGCCGCCGTCCGCCGTCTCATTGACCCTGTTAACGTGACGTAGTCGAACTCGGCTCCTCCAGAGAGTATTGAACGGCTTCTTCCAGGCTCATTGCAGAACCTGCAGCCCACGCGTCTTTCCCTTCTGTTTCAGTCAGCGATTTCCAGGCATAGAGCAGTCTCCGATCGAGTTTAAACTGCTCCGCTTGGGGCAGAGGAGCGCTGATCTGACGACGTAGATTTGCGGCGGCCGCAACCAGCGTCAGCGCTCGCGCGGCGTGCCCTTGCGCCACCGACAAACACGCGGAACCTTCCAGTGCCCGCGCCATGCCACGCCGATGCCCTAAACCGGCAAAGATCTCCAGAGCTTCACGGTACGCCGCGTGCGCAGCAGAATAATCTCCCTGCTCGCCGTCGATGGAGCCCAAATCTGTTAAGGAACGCGCGGAACCCCACGGGTCTCCGGTCTCGCGGAAAGCCAAGAGGGCACGTTGATACAGTGCGCGAGCGACAGCCATCTCGCCCTCCGCGCGGGCGATATCCCCCTGCTGGTTGATGGACCAGGCGGCACCATTACGATCACCAAGTTCCTCGAAAATCTCGGTTGCCTCGCGAAGTGCCCATCGAGCGTGTGGGTAATCCCCTCGAACTTTAACCACATTGGCAAGGTTGTGAAGACAGCGAGCGATTGCCAGGCGGTCGGCCAGCATGCGCCAGCAGGCAAGGCTGCGCTCAAAATTGCTCTGCGCAGACTGGTAGTCACCACGATCCCGCGCGGTGATCGCCACAGCATTCAAAGACGCCGCGATGCCCGATTGATCCCCCAATTCTTCGTAAAGGTAGAGGCTCTGCTCGAGGAAACGCTCGGCAGCTGGATAATCACCCTGCGCCGACGTTAGGGCGCCGAGAAAAATCGATAACCTTGCCCTCTCTTCGGTGCGCTCAGCGCCGGCCAGGCGGAGAACCGTCTCCAGCCGCGCACGACCCTCAGTCAGATGCTCCCGCATGTCCCAGAAGCGAAATAGAGCTGCACAGAGCCGCAAACTCCAGTCCAGATCGTTCGTGTGAAACAGCCAGTCGAGAGCGAAACGGAAGTTATCGATCTCAACGTCGCATTGCCTTAGCCAGCGAGCCCGATCGATCGGGGTCAGGTCGGGATTTCCTTCCTCCGCGAGGACGAGGCAATAAGCGGCGTGTGCTCGCAGCGCAGCCGGCAATTCGCCGCTATCCGCAAGGCGTTCGAAGGCGTACTCGCGAATCGTTTCCAGCATCGCGAAACGCGGCTCGCTCTGAGCCCGGTCCAGGCGCTGCACCAAATTCTTGTCCATCAAAGATGAGAGGCCGTCAAAGAGATCGATACCGAGATCGCGCCGGGTGTTACAAACAGCTTCCGCGGCCTCCAACGTGCATCCGCCGACAAACGCGGCAAACCGCCGGAACAGTTTCTGTTCGGCTTCGTTCAGTAGACCGTGACTCCAATCAATGGTCTTGCGAAGCGTTTGTTGCCGCTCAGGCAGGTCGAGCGCACCCCCCGTCAGCAATTGCAGGCGGCTTTGCAGCCGATCAAGGATGGCGCTGGGAGACAGAACCCTTGTTCGGGCAGCCGCGAGCTCAATCGCCAACGGCAGTCCATCCAGGCGCAAACAGATTTCCTGAACCACGGCTGTGTTTTCTTGAGTAATTGCGAAATCGGGCCAGACCGCAGTGGCGCGTTGCACAAACAATTCGACTGCGGAATTCTGGGCAAGGGGAGTGACGGGGAATTCCTGTTCGCCGTAAATACGCAGGGAGGATCGGCTGGTGACAAGTATCTTGAGAGATGGACAGGCCTCTAAAGTTTCGGCCACTACGGTGGCGGCAGGGAGTACCTGTTCGAAGTTGTCCAAGAGAAGCAAGAATGGACCTGAGTTCTGGAGCCGATCGCCGATCAGTTGGGGAACGCTGCGGTTGGCGATTTGCTTGATTTTGAGCGCGTCCGCGAGAGCGGTTGGGACTAATTCGGGATTTGTGATGGCCGACAAACTAACAAATTGAACACCCGCCGCAAATCGGTCTCCCATCGAGGCGGCTACAGCAAGTCCCAAGCGCGTTTTGCCGGCACCTCCGGGACCCGTCAGGCTCAATAAGCGAACATCTTCTCGGAGCAGCAACGCGGTCGCTTCAGCCACTTGTTGTTCCCGTCCGACGAGCGAAGTACGGGGGATCGGCAGACCGTGGCGTTTCCCGCCATCCTTGGTCGAGGACACGTCACGTCCGTCGGACGAGTCAAAAGGATTGGTTACAGGGAGATGCTCTGGTTCGGTCGAGCGTTGAATCACGTCGGCGGTGAACAGGTAGCCGCGCCGAGGCACAGTTTTGAGCAATTGCTGGCGGCGATCATCCAAGGCGCGGCGCAGCTCGAGGGTGCACTGAACCAGGGAATCATCGGTAACGAAGGCGTCGGGCCACACCGCCTGCATCAATTCCTGTTTTCCGATGAGCCGTCCAGGATGTTCTACCAGGTACTTGAGCGTCTCAAACACTTTTGGGCGAAGCTTGATCTCCTCACCCGACCTGAACACACATCCCCTTACGAGGTCCAAAGTGAACTCGCCAAATTGATAGTTTAGGGGGCTGGTTTCCAAGTGTGCTCCGGTTTCCGCAAAGCCAAAAAGGCTTGTGGGTACTGACTTTTGGCTTTTCTTCGGCGTTGTTTCGTTACTTCGCGTCTTGATGCTTGCTACTTTGCAATTGCTGAACGAGGCTCAGCACCCTGTTGCGCGCCCCGCAGGAGCAACCCAGCTGAGCCGCTACAGAGCGGATTCTAGCAAAGTTGCCAAAGAAGCTGTCAGCAGAAGCAGCAATGGAACGTGACCACCAATTCGCAAAAGGAGTAGTCCAAATGAGTACAGCTCAGATTCCAATGAGGGTCAGACAATTCGCGACCCAATTGCAGTATTCGATGATCGCTCTCGTTCTCGTGAGCGTATGTCCCTTGCGCGCCCTGTCGCAAGACAGCCACAACCACAATGTGACTCAGCAAAATCAAGAACCGGCAACGGACCAGAGCAAGCAGAGCACACTCCTCAAAATTGTCAGGGAAGCGACCGAGCGTTTCAGGGATGTGAGAGCGGCTGAAAACGCAGGGTATCGCCTTGAATTTGGTTGCGTGAGCGGTGACGACTTTGGAGCCATGGGTCTCCACTATGTGAATGACACCCTGGTGGGCGATGGCATCGTGGACGCCACGCGTCCGCAGATTGTGCTCTACGAGGCGTTGCCAAACGGAGATCTGAAACTGACCGGCGCCGACTATCTGGTTATCGCCGACGCGTGGGACGCGAAGCATCCGGGCAAGACGCCGGAACTCATGGGACAGATCTTTCATTACTTCGAGAGTCCCAACCGCTTCGGGCTTCCGGCGTTCTACACGCTGCATGTGTGGGCGTGGAAGGAGAATCCCAAAGGCGCATTCGTAAACTGGCACCCCAACGTTTCGTGCCAGTCATTCGTCGGCCAAACCACCCCTTAGTCAAGGTTACATCCGCGCCGAGCAAGCCCTTTCGATCTGCCTGCCGGACCGAAGGGGCTGCCCCGCACCATCGCACGACTTCAAAAAAAAGGAGAGAGACAAAATGAGCACAGCACAGGTTCCGGCTATCGACATGAACAAACTGAACGCTTTTATCGGCCAGTTCGTTACTGATCTTGGCGCCGCCGTTCATACGGGAATGGTCGTCATCGGAGAAAAATTGGGACTCTACAAAACTCTCGCTCGCGGAGCAATGAGTTCCGCGGAGCTCGCCGCCAGAACGCAGACGGACGAGCGCTACTTGCGCGAGTGGCTGGCTTCACAAGCTGCGGGCGGGTACGTCACCTACGATGAAAAGACAAACAAGTTCAGCCTCAGCGAAGAACAGGCCTTTGCGCTGGCGAACGAAGACAGTCCCGCGTATCTGCCGGGAGCATTTGAGCTGGCTTTGGGATCGCTGGCGGCGGTTCCGAGGATCGCGGAATCGTTCCGTAGCGGGGCCGGCATGGGTTGGCATGAACATGTTGACGGGGTTTTTCACGGGTGTGAAAAGTTCTTTCGGCCAGGTTATGCCGCAAATCTCGCAAGCACATGGATTCCGGCCTTGCAGGATGTCAAAGAAAAGCTAGCGACGGGGGCGCGAGCGGCCGACGTGGGTTGCGGGAAAGGGGCTTCCACCATATTGATGGCAAAAGAATTCCCCAAATCTCATTTCTTTGGATTCGACTACCACGACAAGTCGATTGAAGCGGCCCGCGAGTCGGCCAAACGAAATGGCGTAGCCGATCGCGTGACGTTCGAAGTGGCGAAAGCAAAAGAGTTCCCCGGCAGAAATTACGACTTCGTGGCTGTCTTCGATTGCCTGCATGACATGGGCGATCCGATCGGGGCAGCTGCGCACGTCAGGCAGTCGCTGGTTAAGGATGGGACTTGGATGATTGTTGAGCCTTTTGCAAATGACCAACTGAAGGACAATCTGAATCCCGTGGGTCGGGTCTACTACTCCTTTTCGACGCTTCTGTGCACGCCATGCTCACGGTCCCAGGAAATCGGATTGTGTTTAGGTGCCCAGGCTGGCGAGACTCGCATTCGAGAGGTAGTGACTTCGGCGGGGTTCACTCGCTTCCGTAGAGCTGCGGAAACAGCCTTCAACATTGTCTATGAAGCTCGCCCCTAGTTTGCCTGAATGATTGGTGCGCGCGCCGTTGGAGAACAGCAAAGCGCGCCGTGGTTGGACCTGTTCCACAGCTCAACTTGGATAAACAA
>CAZILJ010000752.1:0-3106 GCA_964539915.1 uncultured Acidobacteriaceae bacterium
GGCGATGTCGCCATACCCCGCGGATCGATGGTCATTGTGTATGTGTATGGTGCGCATCATGCTCCGCGCTACTGGCAAAATCCGGAGAATTTCGATACGGAGCGTTTCACTAAAGCAAACGAGAAGCTGCGCACACCCTTCACCTACCTTCCCTTCGGGGGAGGACCGCGAGGCTGTATCGGCGGAAATTACGCGATGCTGCAGATCCTCATGATTCTGAGCGATCTGCTCAGAAAATACGACTTTCAGTTGGCTCCGGGCCAAATGATCGAAGCTCGACCCATGGTCATCCTGCGGCCGAAACACGGAATCCGCATGATGTTCACCAATACCATCGCGCCTGCCTCGTGCATGGCATAGGCCGCGATCCGGTCGGAAACAAACTTGAGTTGTAGGGCGTGAAACATTGAGACAGCATTTGTTGGAACGTCGGTTCCCGTGGGCAAATTGTGATCATGCGCTCATTGAAGGAGCGCATTCGTATCGATAAATGGGATGAGCAGGTCTCAGATCGGAGAGAATGTTTCCCACGAAAAGACCAGCGCAGCACCTTACCGCAGAACTCCCACGCAGACAATCCAGGGTTGAGACGACGATTGGTATTGACCCTGGAGATGTCTTTTTTGACGCGCTGTGGATCACGATTCGCCGAAGCGGTCTACAGTCGTGCGGGCAGCAGGGCCTTGTTCTAGGGGCAAGATTCCTGTGACGCCTGCCACAGGCGCCGCGAGAGCCGCGTGCGAGATTTTTCAAAAACGCCCGCAGCGGGCAACTCTTCCGGCATAAACTAGTTCAGGTTCTGGCCTATTTCACATCACACGGGGAGCAATGGCATTCGCGCACAGCCGTGGCAGTGGGAAATCGTCGACTGAGTGATCGCTTGACACATGGATTGATTGGGATGGGAGTGATATTTGCTGCACTGGGTCTTGGCCAAGCCGTGGATCGCTTCACGATCCTCGATTTCGATGGTGCAACCGATCGTCTTCCAATCGAGATGTTGTTCGGGGTGGGCATTCGCCTGGATGACTACGAAACTGGCCGAAGGATTTACCAACACCGAATGGAGACCTCCGCGCGAATCACGTTGATTCGGGATCGCAACAACAAGATTCGTCGCGCGGTGAAAGCAATCACGCCCGTGCCATATCCGAAGAATCAGCAAGCCATTCGGGTCATTCGTAAAGAAGCGGATCGGATTGAGGGGGCGTTGACCGAGATCAACGCCTCGGCAGCGGCGCGCCGGTCGTTCACAAGGCGGCCAAAGGCTTGACTGTTCGAAACCACCCTTGCCGTCGAGCTAAAGTCGCGCAAGATCATTCCGCCGATGTCATTGTGCGTTGGCCTTAGACGCATGGTACGGACGTAACGATATGATCGCAGCTTGGGTTGGCGCGCTGTCCTTTTCTATATGGGTCTACCTGCTCGCCGGCAGAGGTCGATTTTGGCAAGTATCGCGCGCCGTGACCGACCTGAAACTGCCACTTACGTCCGCACCTCGCGTGGCGGTCGTAGTGCCCGCACGCAACGAGGCGGATGTCGTTGGACGGGCAGTCCGATCATTGCTCGAGCAGGATTATGCCGGGCGACTGCAGATCTTTGTGGTCGATGACCACAGTTCGGATGAGACGGCGAGTGTGGCGCGCCATGCCGCAGCAGACGAAGGCCAACGGCTCACGGTCATTTCAGCGATGCCCCTGCCAACGGGCTGGACGGGAAAGATGTGGGCGCTCTCGCAAGGAGTGCAGCACACGGCCGAGTTCGCTCCTGATTACTTCTTGTTCACGGATGCAGACATCATCCACGCCCCAGACAGCGTCACCTGTCTGGTTGCGCGCGCACAGGCGGGCAACCTTGACCTGGTGTCGATGATGGCCTTGCTACATTGCTCGTCACTGGCTGAGCATGCCCTTATCCCGGCATTCGTTTTCTTCTTTTTCATGCTCTATCCACCGGAGTGGGTCAGGAACCCCAAGCGCAAGACGGCAGGAGCTGCCGGCGGCGACATCTTAGTTCGCGCCGAGGCTCTGGCGAGGATAGGGGGGATCACCTCCATCCGAAACGAATTGATCGACGATTGCGCTCTGGCGCGGGAAATCAAGCGAAATGGCAGTGTATGGCTAGGATTGACGCCGAACACATGCAGTATTCGCGGTTACGCGAGCTTCAGCAGCGTTGGCCGCATGATCTCGCGCACCGCGTTCTACCAGTTGCGACACTCGGGTTGGTTGCTGATCGCAACCGTTCTCGGACTCGCGATCACATACCTGGTGCCGCCTGTTATGGTTTTCTTCGGCGGATGGGCGGCGGTTTGGGGAGCCGCGGCCTGGCTGCTGATGAGCATTGCATTCTGGCCGACGCTACGGTTCTATTCGCGCTCGCTGACGTCGGCGCCCCTGCTTCCTCTCATCGCACTGTTCTACACGGGCGCAACCATCCATTCCGCGATTCAATACTGGCTCGGTCAGGGTGGTGAGTGGAAAGGCCGCGTGCAGGATGCAAAGAGCCACCTTGCTGGTTAGTGGGCTATCCGTCGACGTGGAATCCCGCTCGAGTTTTCTACAATCATGGGGCCTGTTTCGTGAGGTGCAAGCCGGATCAAGGTGCGGAGCATTCGTACGCAGCCTGCTGGAAGCCCGATCTGACATGTCAGGATGGAACGAGCGACAGCGACGACCTTTCCCGCCGCGGAGTCTCGCTTGCTGGGGGTTTACCATGAATGGAAGTTTACCGCGGAGTCTGAACCGGACGGCGCAGTTGTTGAAATCAGACGATAGCGTAAATTGACGACGGTCAGCTTGTGGCCAAGGACGTAAAGGGTCATTGTGAGTTTTCGACAACTCGGCGTGATACGGGTTATATTGCAGGGGTGAAGAGAAAGCCGCGACTTGGCAAGAAGAAGGCGCTCGCCCGTTCGTGGGTGAACAGGAAATTCCGGCCTGGCTATCGAGGCTACCCCATCGCCACGGTGGCCTTCTATGGACCCGATGACAAACTGGCTACCAAGGTCGTGGTGAGTTTGTTCCTCACGGAAAGCAACGAGCCAGATTTTCTCGGGCGCTGGTACTCCGAGAGCGATATAGACGTACGCCAAGATCTCGACATT
>CAZILJ010000753.1:0-1509 GCA_964539915.1 uncultured Acidobacteriaceae bacterium
CGCACACGGAACTCGATCGCGCGCCAGTATTCCCCAGGTTCGCTCCCTGCCAGTCAAGTTGAACTTGCGCACGCCGCGTCGCAGCTTCCGAATTTCCGTGCCGGAGGCCGTGAGTCAGCCTCCGACTGCGGAACAGAGTAGGGGAAGCATGATTCGCCGAACCAGTGCGAATGAAACGAAGGCGGATGTGACTCCCGTTGCTTTCACGGAGACGCTATTTGTAGTCGTGGAGGGCTACGATGGTGTCTCCCCAGACCAGCCGGTTTATCAGATCCAGTGGTGGCGCATAACGGTTTTCCATCCGGCTGCCGACCCGCCCGGTAACCGAATTCCCAGGAAAGAAACATAGAAATTGAACGCAATGAACCATGGCGAAACCTCAACGCTAATAACTAACGAATTAGTTGTACATCTTGAAAGGACATAAACACCAATGAATGTAGGAACATGGATTAAAAACAGCAGGAAAACATGGATGCGGCGGCTCGCGATGCCAACCCTTGCACTGGCCCTTGTCGGTTCGTTCGTAACCTATGAATGCGTGAAACCAGGCGCGGCCAAGGCGGCAAATGCTGCGCCCGCGGCCGCACCCCTCGATGTTGACAGCGTGAGCTCACTACTGGCTCTCGATAAGGCGATGGAGACGCTGGCGGCCCGGGTCACTCCGGCCGTTGTCAACGTCACCGTAACCTCGCGAACCAAAGCCGAAGCGAACGGGAAGCAGATGCCCGAAGACATGCAACAATTTTTTGGGCAAGGCGGACCGTTCGGCCAGTTTTTTGGGCCGCACATGCAGCAGCGTCAACCCCAGATTGAGCACGGCATGGGCAGCGGCGTCGTGATCTCGCCCGACGGCTACATTGTCACCAACAACCACGTGGTCGACGGGGCAGTCGATATCCGAGTGACCACCAGCAATCGCCGGGTTCTGAAGGCGAAGCTGATTGGAACGGACCCTCTGACGGATCTGGCCGTTCTGAAAGTGAACGCCACCGATCTGGCAAGCGCTCCCTGGGGCGACTCGAAAGAAGTCCGGCCCGGTCAGACCGTTCTGGCCTTTGGCAATCCCTATGGATTTCGTTTCACGGTAACGCGCGGAATCGTGAGCGCGGTGAACCGTGCCAACCCCGATTCCACCGACCCAAGCAAACCTGGCGCGTTCATTCAGACGGATGCCGCTATCAACCCGGGCAACTCCGGCGGACCGCTCGTGGATGCCCGTGGCGAAGTGGTCGGGATCAATACGTTCCTCGTCTCGCCTTCCGGCACGTTCTCAGGCATGGGTTTTGCGATTCCATCGCAAATCGTGCGGCCCACGGTGGAGACCTTGATCCGCGACGGCAAAGTGAGCCACGGTCACATTGGCATCGGAATCGCTGACGTGACGCCGGAGAACGCGAAGTTCTTCGACAACTCAACGACCGGTGGAGTCGTTACACAAGTCGAGCCAGATTCGCCCGGAGCCAAAGCCGGCCTGCAGATCGGCGATGTCATCACCGAAATCGATGG
>CAZILJ010000754.1:0-3523 GCA_964539915.1 uncultured Acidobacteriaceae bacterium
GCGCCTGCATTCAGGGTCGCGGTCGAATCCGTACCGGATATATTGCCCGCGCTCGCGGAATAGGTGTAACTCAGGGTGCGCTTATCGGGGCTGCTGGCATGGGCGCGAATTGCAGAGACACCGCCAGTCGTTACCGTTCCCGGATCTGAAGCGCATGAAATCTCAGGCGGCCGTGACTGTTTTATCGTGAATCTGGCAAAGCAGGAGGCAACACCACTCTTGCTGCCATCACTCAAGTTCGCGTTCAACTGGTAGGGGCCGGGCTGCAAGCCAGTCGTGTCAACCGGGGTCGATGCCTCCCTACCGGCAACGTTCACTCCCGTGCCACTCCAGTTGTACTGAATGCGGTTCGGGGAGCTGAAACCGGATCCGTTCGCGTATCCTGTAGTCGCCTCGCCGGCATAGACTTCTGCCGGTTCAACTGAGCAAGCTGCACTGGGTGGCACCGGAGATGATGCATCGCCACCGAATGTGAAATTAAGGCCCGCCTGCAGCCTCACGCCGCGGATGCCAGTTTCCGAAGTCGAAGCTGAAGATCCATAGCGGTAGTTCGAGTACACATAGTCGGCTCTAATCAGCCGCAGGGCAACATGCTTCGACACGTTGATATCAAGACCACCGCCGGCCATGATCCCCAACTTATCGATGTCGCGAAAAGCATCTGGCATCAGGCGATGGTCACCTACCAATGCTTCAAGGAATGGCGAAAAATGGGCGTGACGGAACGTAAACTTTGGACCCAGGGAGAGATTGGAAAACGCCGCGTCGTCGATTCGATTCGAGAGGCCCTTTTCGCCGCTGCCCCAGTGAATGCTCGTATCGAGAGTAACTCCCACCCAACGGTTGAAATCATAGGTGAGGCTGGCTCCCACACCCCGCGGATTCGATTCTAAACGGCTACTCACGGGCAGTATCCCACCGGGAAGGACGCCATGAATATCGGCTGCAGGATCAAAGAAAGAATATCCGCCGAACAGCTCCCACTTAGGAGCCGGCTGATCCTGTGCTGATGCGATCGTGCCAACGCTGCAGAGGACAGCTAGTGCGGTGAATAGTAAGACTGCGAGAAGACCGCGACGATTCCGAGAGTGCAATGACATAGGAAACTCCTCCGACCTAACAACATGACAGCCAGCCGGCAGTGCCCAGCGACACGCTGAACCTCTACCGGCCGAAGCATGGCCTACGGGGCATTAACAGCATTAGTGTCCATCGAGACCGCTCCATTACGAGCCAATGCCCGGCCCACCAGGCTGGCACCCGTATCCAAAGTGATGGATTGAAGCGCCAAGATAGTTCCCTCGAAGCTTGAGTTTGTTCCCAGCGTGGCGGAGCTGCCAACCTGCCAGAAGACATTCTTGGCCTGCGCACTCCCGGCAAGAATGACGTGAGTGGACCCGATCGTTGTCAGCGTGGAACCTATCTGGAAAATAAAAACAGCATCGGCATTGCCTTGTGCATCCAGAGTGACGTTTCCTGTCGAAAGCTGGACAGTGCTGGAAGTCTTGTACACTCCCGGTGTAAAGGTGAGGCCGCTCATGTCACCCGGCAGAACCGCAGCCCCCTGCACTCCGGCAGCGTAGTTATAGGCTGTCGTCAAATCGAGTTCCGCTTGGGCGGCAATCGGATCTGTCACGTGCATGACCGCCGGCAATGTGAGTACTCCCGGCGGGAATCCTGTGACTGCGGACCCGGGGCTGAGCCCAAGATCGCCCCCCGTAATGACCGTTGGGCCGGTGTTAGTCACTGTAGATCCGGCTAATACCTCGAAGCTGGCCGCGGAGTTCAGCGGCACGGAAGCCTGACAGGCTAACGCTGCTGTTGTGAAGGTCCACGTAAAGTTAGCCGCCAATCCGTTCCCGAAGACATCCTGAGCCCCGGTTGTAATTGTGGCGGTGTAGGTTGTGTTCAGTGCAAGAACAGGGGAAGGGCTGAAGGTAGCGGTCAGGTCCAGTGCGTCGTAGCTCACGGTTCCTGTCGCGTTCGATACTGTGAATGTGGTGGTATTAATCGTGGAAGCGTTCATCGCTTCGCCAAAGGTGGCGGTGACAGAGGTATTGGGGCAGGCTCCGTTAGCTGGGGTAACCGAGAGGACGGTCGGAGCGCCTACCGCTTTGCATGCCGAAATGCCAGTGGTGAAGGTCCATGCATCGTTCGCTGCGAGGGCGTTGCCAAACATGTCCTTGGCCGCGGTAGTAATCGTAGCGGTATATGTGCTACTCGTCGCGAGAGCGCTCGACGGAACAAACGTCGCCGTGTTGTTTGCGGAATTGTAAGTAACCGTTCCAGACACCGTTGCGCTATTCGGATCGGTCAAAGTAAATGTAGAGGCATTGATCGTAGAAGGATTCATGGCCTCACTGAATGTGGCCGTGACAATGGTGTTCGTACACGCGTCGCTCGCGCCAGTGGGGGCTACGGAAAGCACCGTGGGGGGAGTTAGACCTTGTCCCCCGCCGTTCTTGTCTGGATCGCTACATCCGTTAGCGATAAGGAGCAGCAGGAATAACGTTGTGAGCCAGATCGCATTATTGCTGTGTTTGCGCATGATCATCGCCTTCTTGTTTCTCACTGTGAATTAGTTATGTGCAATGACTAAATCGAATTTTCGGACTCCCAAACCTAGCAGCTGGTAAGTCGAGATGCTGATCATAATTGCACACTCGCACAACCATATGGCCATCGCTATGTGGGTTATAAGTATCGTGCAAGGCGACTTACTACAACCAGTCTCATAAATGGTGATTGAACCTACTGAGCTATTTCCTGCGTCCACCAAAGTCGGCAGAAGGAGGGTATGCGGGTACGATGGGAGCTCAGCGATGCCCAGTGGCAACTGATAGAACCGGTATTGCGACCGCAGCGACGTGCCGCTGGTCGTGGTCGTCCATGGCGGGATACGCAGGCGGTGCTCAATGGAATCTTGTGGGTTTTGGGCACGGGGGCACAGGGGCGCGAGTTGCCAAAGAAATATCCGCCGTACCGGACCTGCCATCGTCGCTTCCAGCAATGGGTGCGGGAGGACAAGTTGGAACGCATCTTTGAGCGTGCTGGCCGAGGAGTTGCACACCCGAGGAAAACTGGAAGTGGAGGAGGCTTTTATCGACGCCTCCTTCACCGGGGCTAAAAAGGGGGCTTCGCGGTCGGGCCTACCCAGCGCGGCAAGGGGGCGAAAATCATCGCTCGCCGATGATCACAGACTTCCTCTCGCCATTAGTATCGAAAGCGCTTCGCCACACGAAAGCCAACTCGTCGAGGAGTCCTCGGACAGACTTTCCTCGACACCCTTCCCGCAGGACTGATCGGGGACAAAGCCTGCGACGGTGACCGCTGGGATCGAGATCTGGCCAGCGCTATGGCATCCCGATGATCGCTCCACATCGCGGGGAGCGCCGGGAGCCGACTCAGATGGCCGTTCCTTGCGGCGCTACCGCAGGCGGTGTGCGAGTGCAGCGACTTTTTGCTTGGCTTCATCACTTCCGTCGGCTGGTGATCCGCTGGGAGTACCACGCTGAAAGCTTCC
>CAZILJ010000755.1:0-3599 GCA_964539915.1 uncultured Acidobacteriaceae bacterium
TTCGGTGATTATCCATAGCTTCTCGCCGGCATCCGTCTGGTAGCTGCTCAGCAGTCGAAATCCGTGAATCAGGCTGTATTTATTCTCTGCGACATCGGTCGGCTCCAGTTCGCCCCAGTCCCCGATTGCATGACGGGCCAGGAAGCGGGTAGGAGTCTGCTTCGCTCTATCGAGTGCAGCTAGCGCTCCGGGCGTGGCCACAATTTGCCCAAGTGGGAACAACGGAAACATGACGTTGAACCCTCTCTTTAGCCCATGTGCGCGAACCTCGCCCGCATGGCTCGTCTAAAGCAAAGTGGAATTACCTGTTTGGGAGTTGCTAGCGGATTCGGTGCGCTTAGGGCTTGACTTGTATATCGCCATTGGGCAATATAGCTATATGGAGATAGATAAACATACCGACCGTCTGAGCTTGGCCTTCGGAGCGCTCGCCGATCCCACAAGACGCGCGATCCTCGCTCGTCTCGCGTCGGGAGACGCGGACGTGTCGGAGCTCATGAAGCCTTTCGCCCTGACCCAGCCGACGATCTCCAAGCACCTCAATGTGCTTGAGCACGCGGGCCTCGTTAGGCGCGGGCGCGACGCGCAGCGGCGTCCGCGTACGCTCGTGGCTGTTCCGCTCAAGGATATCGCTGACTGGATGGAGCCTTTTCGCTGCTTCTGGGAGCAGAAATTTGCCGGCTTGGATACTTACCTGAAAGAGACGCAAAAGAAGGAGAAGCACCGTGGACGCACGAAGCGATAAGGAGAGATCACCGATGAAGAACATCGGAACAGTGAAAATCACAACTCCCACCGAGCGCGAGATCGTGATAACGCGCATCTTCGATGCGCCGCGCGCTGTTGTCTTCGAGGCTTGGACTAATGCCGAGCACGTCGCACATTGGTGGGACCCGAGCGGCGTGCCGCTCGCCGTTTGCGAAATCGACCTGCGGCCGAACGGAGCCTTTCGATGGGTCCATCGCGCTCCCGATGGTGGTGAAGGGCGCACGTTCTCGGGCATCTATCGAGAAATCGTTCCGCCAGAAAAGCTCGTCTTCACCGTACGGATGTTTCCGTCCAGTCCCGAGCCGGTTGGGACGCTTGTCTTCACCGAGGATGGGAAGAAAACGAAGCTGACGATGACAATTGCGTGCGCGACGAACAAGGATCGCGACGCTCTGCTCCAGATGCGCATTGATGCCGGCACGGCCCAAACCCTGGAAAGCCTCGCGGCATACCTTCCCACGATCGCGTAAGCCAAGGGGAAGGTTGAACGAGGGCACGGATTTTGTAGCAACCGAGCTACAGACGAAAACAGACGAAATAGGAGGGTCTATGCAGACGATGACAGTTATGGAAGCTAGCGAAGAGCGGGCCTCAAAGATCGTGCAGGCGGCGACTTCACCGTTTGAGGGAAAAGTGTTCTCGAAGGACGGCACGGCGATAGCATTCGATCGAATCGGTAACGGACCGCCTGTAATTCTGGTCGACGGCGCGCTCTGCTACCGAGGCATGGGTCAGAGCGGGCAACTGGCTGAACTCCTGGCACGGCACTTCACCGTCTTCACCTACGACCGCCGAGGTCGAGGCGGCAGTGGTGATACGGCGCCCTATGCCGTAGAGCGCGAGGTCGAAGACATCGCAGCGCTACTGAGCGAAGCGGGTGGCGCGGCGTTCGTCTGGGGCATGTCCTCGGGCGCTGTTCTTGCGCTCGAAGCGGCGAATCGCCTTAGTGGCATCAAGAAGCTGGCCTTGTATGAGGCGCCTTTCATCGTGGACGACAGCCGCGGCACAACAGAAGGCGATTGGGTTCGCATCGGCGCGGCGGTCGCGGCAGATCGGCGAAGCGATGCGGTCAAGCTCTTCCTGAAGTCGGTCGGAGCACCTGGTTTCTTCATCGCGCTGATGCGGCTGCTGCCAATGTGGTCGAAGCTTAAAGCCGTTGCACACACACTCCCCTACGAAGGCGCGATCGTGAAAGATCATCAAAGAGGCAAGGCTCTGCCGGCCAGCCAATGGGCGTCCGTTACGGTACCGGCACTCGTCATGGACGGTGGGAAAAGCCCTGTCTGGATGCGCCACGCGAACCGGTCGCTCGCGAGCATATTGCCGAATGCGCAATACCGCACGCTCAAAGGGCAAACGCACATGCTGAAGCCGAAGGCCCACGCGCCAATGTTGGTGGAGTTTTTCAAAGATTAGATCGAGGAACCTTGACTCTCGTTTCCAGGAGCAACCCAATGCAAATTCGTCATGTGATTATCAAGGTCGATGAGCAAGACAAGGCGCTTTCCTTCTACACGTCCATCGTGGGTTTCGTGAAGAGGCTAGACCTCCCCATTGGTCGCATTCTATGGCTGACCGTAAACTGGCTATGGCGCAATCATGGTCGGACCCGATCAAAGCAAGTACCGATGGCAAGGGGCATCCAATCCTAGGAGGCTTCCTGGAAGAGGAATTCCAAAAGATGGTTTTCCAATGCACTAGTTCGCGGATGCATGTGGAGAAGACCAAATTAATTGGCTGAGCTGACACGAAGGATATTTCGGCCATTCCCATCGCGTTCGAGAGACTCCAGATTGTCCGCGGCCGGAATTCCTCGCACTTCCGCTCGAAGTAAAGGTTATGCACGGTGCGAGCAAGGTGCCTGGGCGCTTCGAGCTTGCCCTCCAAAAATGCTTCGTAGATGACTATCTTGGCCGTGACCCCGTAGCAGTCGGTAATGATTGGTCAATGACGAAGTTGGCGAACTTGAGAATCCCAGCCCTGGAGTCAAACGGGAGACGTTTGGCTGTGGCCAACTTGGCAATTCCGTGGACCATAGTCCACGCAAGCAGCGTGAACTGAAGCGTGTCTCCAGCGGGCAGTTGTCTCTTGTCCTGACATGCCTTGACGAAGGCCGACAACGTCCCGAAGGCCTCTTCGGCGGCTTCGGCCTGGTCCGAACTCGTGCGCTTCGCAACCGGCGCATCGAACATCACCGCAAAGTGCTCCGGTCGACGGAGAGCGAACTCGATGTAGGCGAGTCCGGCGACTTTCAGTCCATCCAGAGGCTCCGCTTGCCCCTGGGTGGCGTCGCGCATGGCCCGGGTCAACTCCCGGAATCCCTGGGCAGCGACGGCTGCCAAAAGTTTTTCCCGATCCGCAAAGTGCCGATAAGGGGCGTTGTGGGAGACGCCTGCGCGCCGGGCGACTTCCCTCAAAGTAAAGCCCGCGGGACCGACCTCGCCGATCAACTGAATTGCCGTTTTCAACAGAGTTTCTTCCAGATGGGCGTGGTGGTAAGGCTTTCGTGGACGCATTCTAGCCAGCAGCATACAACCTATTGTTGGCATGAGCAACATGCCCCCATCTGCACTGAGATTTGCAAACCAACTTTTATTTGCAACCATGTTGACACGCGCAACATCTGAGCAATAGGATGTTGACACACGCAACATGCAGAAGAACAACAAATGGAGAGCAGCTATGACATTCCGAAACACTCGATTTGCCGCCCGATCCGGCTCTCGATGGAGCCGTAAACGTTCGTAAAGGGGGACATATGGACTTGCTTTTTCGAGCCAGTAATCTGTTGGTCCTGCCAATCTGGGCCTTGATGATTCTCCTGCCGCGCT
>CAZILJ010000756.1:0-5191 GCA_964539915.1 uncultured Acidobacteriaceae bacterium
CAGAACCGTGGTCGGCGCAAGCACGGCTACTTGCTTGTTGTCGCCCACAGCCTTGAACGCCGCGCGCATGGCAACTTCGGTCTTGCCATAACCGACGTCGCCGCAAAGCAGGCGATCCATGGGCTGTGTGGATTCCATGTCGCGCGTGACGTCGGCGATGGCCTGCGCCTGATCTTCGGTCTCATTGAACTCGAATGCATCTTCGAATTCGCGAACGAACTCGTTACCTGCAGGGAAGGAGTGACCTACCGCCGTCTTCCGCTCGGCATAAAGCTTCAGGAGTTCGTCGGCCATGTCTTTCATGGCCTTGCGCACCCGCGCCTTGGTCTTGGTCCAGGCCTGCGTACCCAGGTGGCTGAGCGAGGGCTTCGCGCCTTCCGACGACCGGTATTTCTGGATCAGGTCGAGCCGTGTGAGCGGAACGTAGAGACGAGCGCCCTCGGAGTACTCGAGCAGCATGAACTCCGCGTTGCCGTCGCCCTGATTGATTTCCTTCAACCCCTGATACTGGCCGATGCCGTGCTCGACGTGGACAACATAATCGCCGACCTGCAAGTCGCGGAAATCGGAGAGGAAGGCCGAGACCTTCGACTTCTGCCGCTGCGGACGAGAAGCAACCGCGTCGGACTCGTCAAACAGATCGCGGGCGCCGAAGATGGCAAGTTTCGCATCGGGAAACATCACGCCATCGGGCACGTAAGCTTTGGCGAGCGTCGTGGTGAGCACTTCGCCGGCGAAGTAGCTGGTCTCATCGGCGTAACTTTCGCCGCCGCGAGTGCGGCTGCCGAGCCGGAACGAAACGTTGTATTCGGTGAAGATGTCGGCTAAGCGTTCGACCTCGCCGGTGTTCGGCACCGAGAACAGCACCTGATTCCCGGCTCCCGTGAGCTTCTGCACTTCTTCCAGCATGCTGGGGACGGCCCCATGGAAGCGGGGAGTGGGTTGGGTAAAAAAGGTGACAGCGGAGCCCGCGTCGTCGCTGCGAGTAATGCCGAGATGCTCGACGTCCGCGCCGGTGAGCGATTCGACTTTCTTCCACCAGGCGTCTGGAGGAAGGTACAAGTCCACAGGGCGCACCAGATTGCCGACGCCGCTGCGCTCGTGCGCTTCCTCCACGCGATTCCAGAAGCGGTCGAACTCGGAGCGGAGCAGATCGGGCTCGTCCAGCAAAACGGCTGCGTGGGGAAGCAGATCGAAGACGCTGCGATCGGAACCGGCCACGGGCGCGTAGAACTCCCAGCCGGGAAAAACCGTAACTCCGCCGGAGCGCACCGCGGCCTCGACGATCTGTTCTGAGCCTTCGATTCGTTTGCCCGAAAGCCGCGTGTGGATCGCCCCCAGCAGGTGGTCGCTGACCGGAGTTTCGGTCAGAGGCAGCAGCAAAGCCTCGTCCATCGGATTCGACGAACGCTGCGAAGCGGGATCGAAGCGGCGGATCGATTCCACCTCGTCGCCGAAAAACTCGATACGCACAGGACGCTCAGCCTCGGGCGAATAAACATCAAGGATGCCGCCGCGCAGAGCGTACTCCCCGGGCATCTCGACGACATCGGCGGAATTGTACCCAACGGTGTTCAGGTGGGCGAGAAGGTTATCGACGTCGAAGGACTCGCCGCGGCGCAGAATGCGGGCAAGGTCGGAATAGTACCCGGCGGAGCGTTGAAGGATAGCCGTGGCCGCGACCGGAGACACCACAATCGACGCCTTGCCGGTCGCGATCTTCCAGAGCGCCGTCGCGCGCTCCTCTTGCAACTCGGGGTGCGGAGAAAGATTCTGAAACGGAAGCACATCGCGAGCGGGCAAGGACACGACAGCCTCGGGATCGCAGGCGTCCGTGAGCTCGCAGAATCCTCGCAAGATAGGAACGAAATCTTCCACAGCCCGATTGTCGTTGACGACTACAATCAGCGGACGGTCGGCGTGCCGGCGCAACAGCACGAACAGCAGGGCTTTTGCCGTGGACGATAGTCCAGAGACACGAATGCGCCCCGTGCCCTCCCGCAGGTAGGAGGCAACACGCGTGAAAGCGGGAAGCATTTCTACGTCCGCGAAGAGTTCGCGGACGAAGGGAAGAAGCATGAGAATTTAATTTTAACAGGATCAGGGGAGGGGCATCGGCGGGTGAGGCAGGTTTCGATCACACCAAACACAGCCCCGGGATTAGCTCTTGAACCAACAGCCGAGGGCGGCCGATTGCTCGCGCGTTTCTGTCCGCGAGGCGCTGGGGACTTTGATTGCATCAGTCTGGTCCATGGTGAGTGCGAGGTTCTACCGCGACGGCCGCAACTGAATTCAAATTAGTGCCCCGAATGCCCTTCGACGCTGAGTTCGGCTTCTCCGGGCACATCTGGCAGCATCACGTGGACCGCGTGCTTTTTGGCATCGTAAGACGTTTTCAACCCGGACCCGTCGCCCGAGAGCTTCGCTTCCGCACGCGCTGACGGCCAGTCGTATATCACAACTTCAACCGCCTTCCACCACGGTCGATAGGATCCCTGCCGCGCGCTGAAGTCGACGCGCACCGAGTTGGCATCGGCCTGACAAGTGAATGTCTGGCGGAGATAGTCGCCGTGCTGATAACGGAATGTATGGCCGTCGTCGAGATAGAGCGCGCCGCTGCATTGCGGGCCGGGATAGACATGAAGTTCCAACGGACCATGGGGAGTCTCGTCGGTGTTCTGGATCAGAGCCTGCATTGGCAGAATGCTTCCGCCGCGGACGTAGACAGGCAAGGTGTCGAGCGGGGGATGGAGGTTGCGAGGCACCGGGAGACTCTTCGCATCACGGGCGGTGACGACATCGGTGATGTTTGGTGGTTGTGGAGAGGTGCTCGCCTTGAGTCCCGTCCAAAAATCGTACCACTGGCTATCTTTCGGAAAGGAGAGCGAGTAGTCATCGACCATCTCACCAAACGGTGGCGGAGCGACTAGCAGACTGGGGCCGAGAAGGAACTCGGTGTCGAGGTGATCGAAGCCGGTGGAGAATACTTCGGGAAATTCCAGGAACACGGGACGCATGAGAGGCAGCCCGGTTCGCGATGCCTCATCGGCAAGGGAATAGATGTAAGGCAGAAGGCGGTAGCGGGTTTCGATGTAGTGGCGTCGAATGGCTTCCTGCTCCGGCCCGTTGTTCCAGATTTCGTGCTGCAGGCTGCCTTTGGTGGCGTGATCTCGAAAGAAGGGACTGAAGGCTGCCTGTTCTACCCAACGCGTGAGCAACTCCGGGGACGGTGAACCGTTGAATCCACCCACGTCTGCGCCGACAAAGGAAATTCCGCTGACGCCGAGGTTGAGCACCATCTGCGTCGCGAGACGAAGATGATTCCACGTCGCGGAATTATCTCCGGTCCAGGTGAATCCGTAACGCTGGCCGCCCGCGTAGGTCGCGCGAGTCAGCACAAACGGACGCTCGTCGGGGCGCAGTTTGAGCAGACCCTCAAAAGTTCCACGCGCATTTTCCAGGCCGACTATATTGTGAATCTCGGCGTGCGTCGCCGTTCGAGTCGCAAATCCAGGCTCTTCAACGCGATGAACCGCATTCAACGGCATGGTCTTGGCGGGCCCGTCGAAGACCGAGGGCTCGTTCATGTCGTTCCAGAAGCCGGCCACGCCGTCCTTCACAAACTCCTGATAGAGGCCACCCCACCATTCGCGAGTTTGGGCGCGGGTGAAATCCGGAAAGACGGCGGGCCCGGGCCAGACAATGCCCACGAACTCGCTGCCATCCGGATTCCTCACGAAGTGATCGCCCGCTTTGCCGGTGTCGTACGGAGCATATCCCTGGTTCGGAACATGAGCGATGTGCAGGTCGGTAATGGTAACTAAATGGAAATGCTGTTTGCGCACATCAGAAACGAGGGTGGGAAAGTTCGGAAAAGTCTGGGGATCGACGGTGAACGGTCGATTCTTGTACTGGTAGTCAATGTCGAGGTAGAGCACGTCGGAAGGAATCTTGTCGGCGCGCAGACGGTTCGCGATTTCCCGTACCTGAGATTCGGGAACATAGCTATATCGCGACTGCTGAAATCCCAGCGCCCAAAGCGGAGGTAGCGGCGGCGTTCCCGTCAGGTAGGCGTAGCTTTCCACCACCTGTTTCGGGGTTGGGCCGTAGAGCACGTAGTAATCAAGCGGGCCACCTTCAGCGCCGAATGCAATCGCGTCGCGAGCTTGCTTGCCGAAATCAAACCAGGTGCGCCAGGTGTGGTCGAGAAAGATTCCGTAACTGCGGGTACCGCTGATGCCCAAAAAAAAAGGAACGCTTTTGTAAAGCGGATCAATCGATTCCTGGGGAGCGATGTCGGTGTTCCAGAGCGTGTAGGCCTGTTCCCTGCGATCGAAGCCGCCAGTCTTGTCGCCCAAGCCGAAGTAATGTTCGTCGGATGGCATTTGTTTGAAAACGGAAAAGGCACCAAGTTGGAACTTCACCGGCCGGCCCACGGCGTCGGCGGAAATGACGTTGCCGGCAAGATCGCGAATGACGACGCGCAGGGGACTGCGCTCCACCCGGACCTCGAGTTTCGCAGTACGGAAACCCGCGGAGGCGGAGTCCTGGAGCGGTTGCACGTCGATCGATTTGCTGCGTGGGCCGGGAAGGACTGCCCAAGAAGCATCCTCAGAGAGAGCACCTGGAGAAATGCGCAGGCGAACGATGTCATCGCGAAGAGCAGTAATCCGTAAGATCGCCGCGCCCGCCTCCAGTTCAATGCCGTCGCGCAGGGGATTGGAACTGGTTACGGCTTCGAGGGTAATTACAGGTGGAACGACGTCCGCCTGTGCGGAAGCGTAGCTCACGGCGGCGACGGCCATTCCAAGGACTACAACCAAGAATCGCGGGTAAGAAAATGACATCGTGGCTCTTTCAAAACAGTTTTCCTTCGGTATCGCAACATCATACTAACTCCTAGGGGAACACTCGGATACATGCAGTTCGACGAATGTTGAGCTTAGGATAAAAAGGCGCGGGCGATGGTGTGCTCCTTCCCGATCTTCCAGATGGGTTGTTGCAGGACCTAAAGGGCAACCCGTATTCGACGTGTTACACCGGAAGACTTCGGCGGATCCACTCGAAGACTAACTTGGCGAAGGCGTAGGATCATGGGGGAACAAGTTCGCGTTCTCAAGCTGCTTCCGGCGATTCAATCGCCGATCGATTTTCAAATGGGAGATATGGAGGAAGGTTACGTGCAAACTGA
>CAZILJ010000757.1:0-6608 GCA_964539915.1 uncultured Acidobacteriaceae bacterium
GCAGGTTTGTGGGGGCCGCGTATCAACATGGGTTGAAACGGCGTGCCGAGAAGGAAACGGCAGCAGTAGAAATGTTCCACCGGCCGGAAAGAGTGAGGATCTAGATTTTCCTCGAAGGCAGATACCGCAGACTCGCGGTGAAATTCGAGCCATCGGAACAAAGGCCGTCGTGCGCATAGACCGATGAGCATTTCCTTTCAAGTCGGCGAAATACATATCGGGTCCGGCGATCTGTTTCTCATTGCGGGGCCGTGCGTGATTGAGAGTGAAGAGCACGCGATCCGGATGGCTGAAATCATCAAAGGTGTCACGAAGGCGCTGGAGTTACCCTACATTTTCAAGGCCAGTTATGACAAGGCGAACCGCACTTCGATTCGGAGCTTTCGCGGACCCGGACTGAAGGAAGGCCTGCGGATTCTGAAGAAGATCAAAACCGAGCTTCAATTGCCGGTGCTGACCGATGTTCATGAGACGGCCGACGTAGGCAAGGTCGCCGAAGTGGCGGATGTTTTACAAATTCCGGCGTTTCTTAGCCGGCAGACCGATCTCGTGGTCGCGGCCGCGCTCAGTGGACGAGCGGTGAACATCAAGAAGGGGCAATTTAACTCACCGTGGGATATGCGCCACGCGGTGGAGAAGTGCCGCGATGCCGGCAATACACAAATTTTTCTGACAGAGCGGGGAGCGAGTTTCGGATACAACAACCTGGTAGTGGACATGCGCTCGCTGGCGATCATGCGCAAGTTTGCTCCTGTGGTTTTCGATGCGACCCACTCTGTGCAGTTGCCGTCATCGCAGTCTGAGGGGAATGGCTCGGCGGTAAGCGGCGGGCAGCCCGAATTTATTCCTCTGTTGTCGCGGGCCGCGGTGGCGGCGGGAGTGGACGGGATATTCATGGAGGTCCATGACAATCCAAAGGAAGCGAAGTCGGATGGAGCGAACTCTCTGGAGTCGACGAAGCTGCGGGCTGTGCTGAAGGAGTTGCTGGCTGTTAGGAAGGCGTTGGATGTAGCACGCGCGACACCGTAAAGGAAGTTTCATGGCGAGAGTCAATTCGCGGTGTCTGACCCGAAGTCCGTTGCGAACGAAACAACTTAGCCCAGCGCTTCGCTGGGTGGACTTATGAGCCGAGCACCGAGTGCCGGCACAACCATCCGAGCACATGTACTGGATCATATGACGCGCCGTACTTCAAGAAGTCTACAAACTCCTCTGCAACGCTTTCCTTCTCGTGATGTGCCTGCGGGTTCTGGAGATAGCGAACGACTCCCGCGGCCTGCGAAGAGACTGACACCGAAAGCGGCGTAGCCCTCCCGCCGGGCAAATAATGCGTTGGTGCAATTGGTTTCGTTGATCCATTTCGACGAACTGCCTTTGAGATTTTGGATTGCTTCCGCCAGCGCTAAGCTCGGTGGCAACAAAAGGAGGGCGTGCACGTGGTCGTGGACACCGCCGATGACCATGGCTGCGAAACTTTGATGGTACGCGATGCCCGCCACGAACGCCCGATGGCGGTCCGGCCGATAGCTACTCATTGTTGTGTTAGATTGGAATGCTTCCCATGAAACACGTCGCCAATTGGGCTTTGAACGTTGCTGCGTTGCGGGGCGCGAGCTATGCGGATGTGCGGGTTGTCGCGCAGCGCAGTCGCGCGCTTACAACAAAAAATGGAAAGGTGGGCGCGTCCGACGCAGAGTCTGTGGGCATGAGTGTGCGAGCGATTGCAGATGGGGCCTGGGGATTCGCGGCATCCGCGGACCTGGGGCGCGGCGCCGTGGAAGCGACGGCTGCGCGGGCGGTTGAAATCGCGCACGCCTCCGCGCGGGTGAAGCGGGAAGATGTTCGTTTGGCTCGGGAAAAACCTGCCGTTGCGGAATGGAGCACGCCGTACCAAGTAGATCCCTTCACGGTTTCGGTGGAACAAAATATCGAACTGCTGTTGAAGATCGACGCCGAACTGCGCTCGGTTGCCGGGATCACCCTGGCTGAAACCAATTTGAACTTTAACCGCGAAGAGCAGTGGTTTGTCTCGTCGGAATGCGCGGAAATTCATCAAACCAAGCTCTCGACGGGCGCGGGCTACGCGGTGTACGCGTTTGCTGGAAATGAGATTCAGAAGCGGTCATATCCGAATTCGTATGGCGGCCAGTGGCAGAACAAAGGATACGAGCTGATTGACGAACTGAAGATGGTAGAAAACGCCCGGCGCATCGCGGAAGAGGCCGTTGCGCTGCACAAAGCCGATCAGTGTCCAGAAGGAAAATTTGACGTCATCCTCGACAGTTCTCAACTCGGCCTGCAGATTCATGAATCAGTGGGACATCCGATTGAACTGGATCGCGTCTTAGGGATGGAAGCGAATTTCGCGGGGACGTCGTTTCTGACGATCGACAAATTGAGGAAGTTGCGCTACGGCAGCGACCTGGTGAACGTGGTTGCCGATGCGCGCCAGGAGCACGGGCCAGGGCTGGGCACGTTCGGATTTGATGATGAAGGAGTAGCGGCGCAGTGCACGCCGATCATCGCGAACGGATTGTTCACCGGATACTTAAGTTCGCGCGAGACGGCTCACACCATCGGCGAGAACCGTTCTGGCGGAACTTTGCGCGCTGAGGGATGGAACCGACTGCCGATGATCCGAATGACGAACATCAGCCTGCTACCAGGAGAAAAGACTTTGAGCCTGGAGCAATTAGTCGCTTCCACCGATCATGGCGTTCTGATGCAAACCAATCGATCGTGGTCGATCGACGATAAGCGATACAACTTTCAGTTCGGTTGCGAGATTGGTTGGGAGATCAAGAACGGCAAGCGCGTTCGCATGCTCAAGAACCCGTCGTATTCGGGGATTACGACGGAATTCTGGAACTCGTTGGATGCGATTTGCTCGCGCGACGAGTGGGTTCTGTGGGGAACTCCGAATTGCGGGAAAGGCCAGCCGCAGCAGGTGATGGGAACAGGGCATGGAGCGGCACCGTCGCGATTTCGAGGGATTAAGGTGGGAAGCGCGTTTCGGGGGATGTGACATGTGTCACCGAGAGTTGTGTGGCATTGCTTTAGCATCTGACGCTTAGCATTTGGCAGTTAGCCCAACAGTAGGGGTGCCTGAAAGGAAAGACTTCATAAATTTGACGGTGTTGGAGAAAGCTCACAGAGCCTGGCAAGGAAGTTGACGGAAGCGAGAGAGATGCTCACATCGTTGCTTCCGAAGATCGACTGTGATCGTGTAGTGGCCAAATGCTAAGTGCCAATTGCTAAGTGCTGAGTGCGGAATGCTAACCAAAGAACAAGCCGGTGATATTTTTGACCGCATCAAGAAACTCTCGACTGCAGATGAGGTCGAGGTGCTTTTCTCGGGCGGGCGGTTTGCTCTGACTCGCTTCGCCAACAACACGATTCACCAGAATGTGGCCGAGGAGAATCACGTTGTCTCGGTGCGCACTGTGTTTGAGGGCAAGACGGCCAGGGCTTTTACCAACAAGTTCGACGAGGAGAGCTTGCGGCAGGTGGTTCGATCGTCGGAAAGTTTGGCGAAGGTGCAGCATCCTGATCCGGATCTTTTGCCAATGCCGGATTTGCGGGAGGCTTCCGGCAGCGCGGGTGGGGGCGTTCGCACCACACAAATACCGTCCCGACATTTCGCGGGAACCGCGGCGATTACGCCAGAGTTGCGTGCGGATGGAGTCAAGAAGATTGTTGGCGTAGCGGAGAACCACAAGCTCACTACCGCCGGCGTTTTTTCCAGTGGCGAATCGTTTGAAGGCATCTTCAACTCCCGAGGACTGAGTAACTGGCACACGCAGACCTCTGCCGAGGTTTCGATCACGATGCTGGCTGGCGATTCGTCCGGCTGGCAAAAAGCGAGTTCGCCGGATGTCGCGAACCTCAATCCGTTGGTGCTCGCTGAAACCGCAGCAAAGAAAGCGCTAGATTCGGCGCACCCGCGAGAGATTCCGGCAGGGAAGTATACGGTGATCCTGGAGCCTGCGGCTGTGCTCGACATCGTCGGTTTTATGTTTTGGGACTATTCCGGCATGGCGATGCTCGATCAGCGCTCGTTTCTGACCGGCCGGATCGGCACGAAGTTATTTGGCGACAACATCACGATCTGGGACGATGTGGCGCACCCTCTGCAAACCGGGTCCCCGTTCGATGGCGAAGGGATGCAGAGACAGAGGGTGGGTCTCGTGGAAGATGGAATCGTGAACAGAGTCGTCTACGCGCGGGCCACGGCGGAGCGAATGAAGCGTTCCGAAAACAAGGATAAAGTTGGTCCGATTGCCAGTACCGGCCACGGTTTCGCACTGCCGAACGAAACGGGAGAGATGCCGGTGAACATCGTGTTTGCTCCAGTCGGCAATCCGCAGACCGTCGAACAGATGATCGCATCAACAGAGCGTGGGGTGCTGGTGACGAGGCTGTGGTATATCCGTGAGGTGGAGCCCTTCGAGAAAATGCTTACGGGAATGACGCGCGACGGTACATTTTATGTTGAGAATGGGCGCGTACAAGGTGGTTTGCGAAATTTTCGCTTCAATGAAAGCTTGATTCACATGTTGTTGAATGTGGAAACCATGAGCCTGCCGGTGCGGTCTTGCGGCGAAGAGTCGTTCGATATGGTCGTTCCCGCGATGAAGGTGAAAGAGCTTAACTTCACGGAAGTGACGAAGTTCTAGAATGGCCGCGAGAGCTACCATCCCCTTCTGTTTCATGTGTGTTTTCAACTGTTTCCTGAAATCACACGAAATTCACCCGAATTTGACCCGAAATCGACGGGTTCGACAGGCTGCTTCAGGCCCACGCCTGCGTTTCAAATCGCCTCTAATCCGTTCAAAGAAAAGCAGTTAGCCCCGTTTGTTCAATGACTTCGGTAACTTTGTTTGGCGGATTCGCAGGTGTACGCTGCCTTTCAGTTGGATTGAGAGTCCGGAAAGCGGAATACGCTCCCGGAAGGAAGGTTTCTCAGTGGCAGCCGAAGGCACTGCACCTACTACCGAGACTCAGGCCGGCACGGGGCGCTATGAAGAGATGCAGAGTGCGCCGCGCTTTCCGCTGCATTTGGCTGCATCGGTGAAAACGCAAGGCAGCGCGTATTCGGCAGAGACAGAGAACATCTCCGCGAATGGCGTGCTGTTGGCGATGGACACCGACGTAGCTGTGGGCTCGATGGTGGACTTCACGATTCTGTTGCCGGCCGGAGTCGTCGGCGCGCGGCAGGATGTGCAAATCGACTGCCGAGGCCGCGTAGTGCGCACCTTCGAAGATCGAGGCCGGCGCGCAGTAGGCGTAGTGATCGACGAATACCATTTCGAACGAGCATAGGTGCAAGGAACTGAATGGCTACCATTCCGGTCAACGTGGAAGAAAAACTCGGAGCAGGCGAAGGCGGCAAAGGCCAGTTTGTCCGAGTGATCCTGGCCGACACTCAGGCCATCTTCCGCGCTGGTTTGCGCAAGGTCTTCGCGCTCGAAGATGACATTCGCGTAGTCGGGCAAGCGGAGACGCTGGCGCAAACGCAGTCTGCAATAGCGAGGTTTTCCGCCGACGTGCTGATTTTCGAGGCGGCCCTCACGCCGAATCCAGTGGAAGCAGTTGCCGATCTGCTTCGCAAGAACCCGTCGTTGCGTATTGTGGTCGTAACTCCTGGTGCCGACGAAGATCTGACATTGGAATTGTTTCGCCGGGGTGCTCATGGCATTGTTTCGCGCGAAGTGGAGCCCGAGTTATTGGTGGATTGCCTGCGCAAGGTAGTAGCCGGGCAAACCTGGCTCGATAGTCAGGGCGTGCACTGGGTCATGGAAGCCTACCGCAACCAGAATAACCGGCCGACGGGCTCGCGCCCGAAGGTACAATTGACGCCGAAGGAAATGCTGATCGTTTCGTGCGTCACCCAAGGAATGAAAAATAAAGAGATTGCCTTGCGTGTGGGAACGACAGAACAGGTCGTGAAGAACTATTTGCGCAAGGTATACGACAAACTGGGAGTGGCGGACCGTTTGGAACTAGCGCTCTATTGTCTGAACCACCACGTGGTCGACAGTACAAAGGTTCCTCCGCTGCCAGTGGCCGCCGAGAAAAGTACTCTCGCGAAAGCCGCGGCGGCAGGTGCATCGGTCTCCAGCACTTCTTCTAGTTCTGTTCCAGCGACTGCGGTGAGCACAGATTCCTCCGAGAAACTCTCCTAGATCCCCGATTCTTTCCGTTATTCATTTCCTTTCAAGTTGCGGTTTCGGCGAGTTCCCCCATAGAATCGAGAAGAACGAAGAGCCGCGGGAGCGTCAGAAGATTCGCGGTCGAACCGAGAGTCCGTTTCAGTCGTTCTTCCAACCGATTCTCGCCGGAGAGATGGCCGAGTGGCTGAAGGCGCACGCTTGGAAAGCGTGTTTACTCGAAAGGGTAACGTGGGTTCGAATCCCACTCTCTCCGCCATATTTTCAACCACTTGGCTGAGCTGTGATCCGTAGCGCGATCCATTAAGCGCGTGGCAGAGCCAAACCCACGATCTTGCTGTGTGCCTCTGACTCTTGGTTCGTCACCACGTCGCCGTAGATATTCATCGTCGTGCGGATGTCCGCATGTCGCATTAGCTTCTGCTGCACGGCTATCGG
>CAZILJ010000758.1:0-2083 GCA_964539915.1 uncultured Acidobacteriaceae bacterium
ACAGTCTTTCGCGCTCGAGCAATGCCCAGACCAGCGCCATCATCACCCCGGCGAATGAACGGAAATCGACGACCGATTCCGTCGTTTCCAGGATCAGCATCGGCACCAGCGCGAGCGGTACCAACCATCTCAGCTTCCACGGATCGCCGTTAGGCAAAAAGCAGCTGACCATCGGACGCAATATAAAAAACAACCAGAACAGGAGCGCCGGTATCCCCAGGCTCACCGCGCGCGAAACATAGCCGTTGTGCAGTGACGAATGGTAGCCCAGTCCCCAAACTGCGTCCCATCCCTGGAAGTACGGACTCAACAGGATTTGGCCTTCAACCTCGTATCCATATCCAACAATCGGACTCTCCTTGATGCTGTGGATACCCCAATCCCACGCGACCTGCCGCCCGGTGAAGCTCGCGACGTCGCCCCGGTCCACGTATTCGTGCATGCCGGGCAGCAGGTGTGCGATTGCATAAAAGATCGCATACAGCGCTACGACGCCGAACACGCCCTTGACTCGATATTTAAACACCAGGTAAACCGCGCAACCGATTACGATCGCGACAATCGGCGTTCGCGAGTCTGCCATCCCGCACTGCACCAGCGATCCAAGCATCGCGGCTGCAGCCAGACCCTTCTTCCACCCTTTCGCAACT
Source organism: uncultured Acidobacteriaceae bacterium (assembly GCA_964539915.1). GTDB lineage: Bacteria > Acidobacteriota > Terriglobia > Terriglobales > Acidobacteriaceae > Sulfotelmatobacter. The sequence goes on from CAZILJ010000758.1 coordinate 651, forward strand.
GGCCAATAGCCGTATCCGGCGCATACCGTCGCCATCGTCAAGTTGCCGATCTCGTTCGGCTCGGTGAGAAAGCCGTCGAACCGAAGCATGCCGCTTTCAGGTTCGAGCTGCCACGCCAGGCCCGGATTAATCAGGATATAAAGGAAATTGGCTGCAACGACGATTCCGCAGCCGGCCAGCAGAACTCCCATAAATCGGCGCGCGTCGTTCTCACTCTTGACCTCCGAGACAATCGCGCACAATGCCAGGAACGGCAGTATCGCCGCGAACGCACGCGCCAATGAAACCGCCGGCAGGATCGAATACGACACGCTGAACAGCGCCCAAATCAGGTAGATCGAGTAGTCCCGGAACCCGCCTTGGCGCAGAATTCCTGACTTCCATACCGCCGGAATAAACGGCAGCACAAACAACAGATTCAACGGATATCGAACGATCGCGCCAATCTGATTGTCCGAATTTGAGGCGAAGTAGCTGGCCGCAAACGCCTCGATCACCACAAGCACGATTAGCAACCCGCCGACATGACGGCTCGTGTAGTAAATCGCCCAGGGCAAAACTACTGCTGCGACGATCGCGAGAGCTACTATCGCGCCCCCGGTCGGATAGGTCAGCGCAACGAGGATCAGCAGGCCCACGGCCGCGAAAATCAGATATTCGAGTCGCGGAATCGGGAGCCCGAAACCTTGCGCGCGCCGATCGGCGTTCTCCGTGAAGAGCTTCGACCATTGCGCTTCGGTAGTGCGATCGCGAGAAGCGGTTTGTAATTTTTGCAGCATCGTCTACGGCTCGAAAAGCAACGAAGGTGCCACGTGCTCGATCGCGGGACTTCGTTCTCGCCATTGGCGTTGACTACATCACAGCAACAGTCCCACTCGGTAAATCGGAACGAATTTTTTTCACGACTACACGGTAAGCCGAACGATCGACCTCCAAGTCGGATGATTGAAAGTGGTCTGCCATCTTCAGAAAAAGTGGATGAAGACTGCATTTTTCTTATCGACGCTCCCTTTGCTCATCGTTTGTTATTACCCGCTCAAATCGGCACGCGATCTGCATGTCCTCCCATGTACGCTGTGAATGCGACTTGCTTGGAGGACTGTACGAGTACGTAAAAACTTCAATTAGCTCCGGATGGGTGGCGGCTGACCGAAAAGCTCCCCACCACGACGTAGGCCAGATCCCCGCGCCCGCCCGGAGCTCTCTTCATCCATCGGTGCCATTTGTTGGGCCTCAGCAGATGACACTCCAGGGCTTCCAGGGGCGGGCAGATGTTATTTCGTCGCGCAGCTATGACTCTAACAGCAGTGTTGGTGTGGGCGGGATTTGGAAGGGTAGCCGCCGCGGATACGGTATCTGTGTATTGGGACAACGTCGCCCTCGCCTACATCCAGGAGACCAACGCCGAGCCGACGATCGCCGCGCGGATGATC
>CAZILJ010000759.1:0-6524 GCA_964539915.1 uncultured Acidobacteriaceae bacterium
CTCCACACCTCCATTCTTTTCTTTTCGGCCGTCACCTCGCCCAACAACCCTGTTATCATCGTCTTACTGGGATTATTTTATTTCTGGCAACCTGCCCTTTCGCCATCTAGCTTCTTAGGGCTGTGAACTTTTACGGTGAGATGATGGGGACTAATTCTTCGCTATCGGCGCGAACCGCGGGAAGCTCTTCCTTGCCCTATTCCCTCGCGATTGCCGCCGTGCTGGTTGCCCTTCTGGTGAGTAGTGCTCTCGAGCCCCTGGTCGGCGACTCCATAGCCTTCGTCCTGCTTGTGCCGGCGGTGGCATTCTCTGCCTGGTACTGCGGCGTCTGGCCGTCCATCATGGCCATCGTGCTGTCCCTCGCGGGTGCGATGTATGTACCCATTACGGCCTTGCACACGCTTCGCGTTCCGACCCTTGCCAAGTCCACACTTCTCATCGCGTTCCTGTTTTCCTCGATCGTCGTTCTGACCATGGCCGAATCGCGGCGCCGTCAGAACGAGACATTGCGCCAGGCGCATGGCGAACTCGAACTGTGCGTCCAGGAACGCACCACCGAACTCGACACCACCAATGAGAACCTGCGTGAACTCTCGGCCCGTCTGCTGCGCTTGCAAGACGACGAACGGCGCCGCATCGCACGCGAACTTCACGACAGCGTTGGGCAGATGTTGGCCGCCCTGAACATGAATCTGGCGACCGTACGCGGCGACCTAGAGCGCCTGGCCAAGACCGCCAATACCCTAGCGGATAGCGAAAATCTGGTCGACCAAATGAGCAGCGAGGTCCGTACGATTTCGCACTTACTGCATCCCCCTTTGCTCGATGAAGCCGGCTTGTCGTCCGCCCTCCGTTGGTATGTCGAAGGCTTTACTGTCCGCAGCAAGATCAAAGTGGATCTCGATCTCCCGGAGGACTTTGGGCGCCTGCCGCGCGAATCGGAGACCGCCATTTTTCGCGTGGTTCAAGAATGCCTTACAAATATTCATCGCCATTCTGGAAGTCCGAGCGCGAAGATTCGACTTCGTCAACGCGACGAGCAGGTGACGGTCGAGATCGCAGACAGGGGCAAAGGCATCCCGCCCGAGAAGAAGGAGCAAATGGCTTCCTCCGGTGCTCCCGGAGTTGGCATTCGAGGTATGAGAGAAAGGCTCAGACAGCTTGGTGGAACCCTTGAAATTCATTCAAACGGGAATGGAACGGTCATCGAAGTGCGACTGCCCATCTCCCAAATTTCCTCATCTCCTGGCGTCCTTGAAGTGACCGATACCTCGCACGCCGCGGCCTGAAGTCTGAATTCCTCTAACGGCAAGCGCCGGGAAGTTTAAAGACCTCGAGGTAGCGGCCGAAGGGATGCGTTTCAATTCCGGAGAAGGCCGGGAATTTTCCGCGCACAGACTCTCCTAACCCGCTCGCCCATCCTCCCTGCACCACCCAAAAACCGGCGTCCGGATTCAAGCCATAGTCGCGCCGCACCTCCTTCGCCTTGTCCAAAAGATCGTCAGCAGTCAGCGCGCCATCGCTCGTGCCGGTCGATACCACTCGCAGCCCGTCGCAGGTGAACGTCTCCCGGCCGTCCGCCGCATGCTCAATCTCCACCGGCTTTTGGTGGCACAAGTAGTGCCGCAGTTGGAAACTGGTCGCCCTGTCCGTAAGGATCACATCATCCTTCGGCACCGCGCCCCTGATAAATTCCAGTGCTTGTTCCATGTGTTCGTGCCTTTGCTCCGCCAGCGGAAGCAGGTCGCGCCCCTGCAAGGTGCCGAAGGCCTGGCAGGCCGCAACCATAACCAGAGCAAAAGACACAGCGGGGCCTATCCGATTTCTGACGATTCGGGACAAGCCAACGCTGACTCCCGCAAGCGCAAAGACGGCCAGAAAAACGCATTGCCGTGTCCGCCCATAGGGATATAGGCCAGCGGCAACCGCCGCCCAATTCAGCACAAACGGAATCCCCAGCAGAACCGCAATCACTCGAGCCGACGCCCGATTCTTAAACCCTGCCTCCTCGCCCGATATTCGCCGGTCCGAGATCAGGATTGCGACTCCCGCGACAAACAACAGCGCTGCAATTTGCCCGACCGCCGTTTGGCCAAAAATGAATCGAAACACTCCAAATGTTCCGCGATAGAGAAAAGGTAAAAGGCGATCACGCCCCGCATGGAAGTACCAATCCGCCAGATAAAAATCTCCAAAACGCTCGAGCGGTTGCGCCACCGGATATACCGTACTCAGCTTCGCAATGTGAGTCTGATACAGAAACCCTGCAAGCCCGACTCCGGCCGCTTGGCCGGCTGCCCAACCTGCAACCACGGCAGTCGGCGGCCTCCGCGAAAGCATTCTCACCATCGCATAAATCCCCAAGCATGCGGCAAACAGAAATGCCGAGTAATGCGAGAGCATCGCCAGACACACACAAACAGACGACAACCCCATCATGCTTGCCGACTGGTAGGCCAGGGCGCGTTCCAGAAAGTAAGCCGCGGAAACGGCAAACATCAGCATCAAACTGTACTGCCGCAATTCGGCCGACAACGCAATCATCGGGGGGAGAAACACCGCCAAAATCAGACCGATCCAGGCCACACTCCGCTCAAAGAGCAGTCCCAGCCACTTGTAGAACACCCAGCAGAAGACTGTTCCCGCTACCACGCCCGGCAACCGCAGCATCAACTCGGAGGTGCCGAGATGACGCCAGAAGTACGAAATGAAAACCAGCAACGGCGGATGAGCCAGCGTGAGACTGGCTTTGTACACCGCGGACAACGAATTCTGATTCGCTACGGAGAAGTGCCAGGCCTCGTCCGTATTGAAGAAAGTCGCATGTGCCCGCCAGAGCCGCCAGACCAAACCGAGCACAACCACTCCCGCCGCCGCAAGTTCATCGAGCGAGGCCCGAAGGCGAGCGCCAGCCCGAAGGTCGAATTCACGATTAGGATCGGCCATGATTGCTGGGCGCGCAAGTTTTCGCCATACGCTGGCTTCCCGTTGCGCCCCGATGATCTTTACATACTCCGAACTTCCCCTGGGAATGGAAACACTCACTGATACATCCCCTATCGGAAGGAATACATCTGTTGGGAAGGAACTTATTCGGGCCCCGTACGTTTAATACACAGACTTCTCAAGCGTCTCTTCAGGAGGCACCTTCATGGGCTCGGTCTGGCAAGATTTCTTCTACGCAGGACGAAACCTCAAGAAGAACCCCGGCTTCGCCGTCGTGGCCGTGATTACTCTCGCCTTGGGCATCGGCGCCTCCACCGCCATCTTCAGCGTCATCGAAAACGTCCTCATGGAGCCTTTCCCATACCCGGATTCGGAGCGCTTCTATTCGGTGGCAATTCATGACACGGAGCGCAACGAGCCGGGAGGCCGCAGCGGCTACAGCGGCCCTGAGTTCCTGGACTACGTGGCGCAGAACCACGTGTTTGACCGCGCCATCGGCAACGACGGACTTGACGTCCTCTACACCTACGGTGAAGGTACAGATCGTTTTAGCGGCAGCTTGGTCACGCCTGGCACCTTCGAATTCCTGGGGATGCCCGCGCTCCTCGGCCGCGCCATGCAGCCTGCAGACTACGAGCCCACCGCTCCTCCGGTCTTCGTCCTCCGCTACAAGACATGGGTCAACCGTTTCAACGCCGATCCCCGTCTTATCAACACGACATTTGTATTGAATGGGACGGCCCGCACTCTGATTGGAGTCATGCCACCACGCTTTGGCTGGGGCGATGCCGACATGTGGATACCCCAGAAACCCAATCACGCCGAAGCCGGTGAAGCCTCTTTCAATCGCTTTTGGTTCCTTCTTGGCCACCTCAAGCCCGGAGTCTCGGCTCCCGAGGCCCAGGCCGATCTCAGTGTCGTCGCGCAGCGACTCGCCAAACTTTACCCCAAGGACTACCCAAAACACTTTACGGTTGAAGTCCAATCCCTGGCCGATCTGGTCGTGGGCCGCTTTCGGGTGACGTTGTTCATTGTTCTGGCGGCCGTCGGCATGCTCTTACTCATCGGCTGTGGGAACGTCGCAAACTTGCTGCTGGCCCGCGCTACCACGCGCGAAAAAGAGTTCGCCATCCGGTCCGCCCTTGGAGCGAGCCGCTGGCGACAGGTACGTCAGCTACTCGTCGAAAGCGTGGTTCTTGCCCTCGGTGGCGCTGGCCTGGGCGCCCTGCTCGCATGGGGAGGCTTGCAATCCCTGATCGCCGTCATTCCGCAAGAAATCATTCCCGCCGAGTCGGCGATCCGCCTGAATGCCACGGTCCTTCTTTTCACCCTCACCGTGTCAGTGATGACCGCGCTGATTTTTGGTTTGGTTCCAGCTCTGCAAACGGCGCGTCACAACGTAAACGATTCGCTTCGCGACAGCGGCAAGGGAGTCAGCGGTGGCTTCCGGGGCGGCCACTTCCGCGACGCCGTCGTGGTTCTCGAGGTAGCTGTTTCGCTGACGCTTCTGGTCGGCGCCGGTCTTCTGATGCGCAGTTTCGTTGCGCTCCACGAGGTTCATCTCGGCCTCGAACCCGATCACATCCTGGTGGCAAGGCTTCCGCTTCCGAAAGACCGCTACAAGACTGCCGATCAGATTGCCGGCTTCTACCGCCCGCTTCTGCTGCGTCTGAAAGCCATGCCCGGAGTTGTCGACGCCACCGAAACCAGCACTCTGCCGCCCTACGGAGGCATTCCGACCGACATCGAAATCCTTGGGAAGACGCACGCAGAAAAGTGGAACACGCTGTTTCAACTTTGCAGCGAAGGCTATTTTCCAGTTCTGAAAATTCAATTCCTCACCGGACGGCCCTTCAGCGAGGCCGAAGTCATCGGTGCGCGGAAGCTCGCCGTCATCAACCAAACGTTCGCGCACCAATATCTCGGTGGCGATAATCCCATCGGACAGCGAGTCCGCCTTTCGTCACTACTCGAAACGTTTCCCGATCCCGTGCAGGACCCATGGTTCGAGATCATTGGCGTCGTCGCCGACGCCAAGAACCGAGGCCTGCAGGATCCCCCCGAGCCCGAGGTTTGGATCCCGTACACCGTTACCGGTTCGGCCGAACGCGGCATCCTGGTTCGCACCGCTCGCGATCCCCTGCTCATGTTGAATGCCGTTCGAAAAGAAATTTGGAGCACCGATCGCAGCGTGGCCGTCACCCTTACCGGCACCCTCGAAGGCTACATCAGCCAGTTTTCCTACGCCGGCCCGCGCTTTGGATTTTTCTTGTTAGGGATCTTCGCCGTCATCGGGCTGGTGCTCGTCACGATCGGTGTCTACAGCGTGCTGGCCTACACGACCGCACGCCGAACTCACGAGATCGGCATCCGCATGGCGCTCGGCGCTGAGCGCGGGGATGTGTTGCAGCTTGTTATTCGCGTGGGCCTGCGCCTCGTCATCGTGGGTGTTGTAGTTGGAGCAGTGGCCAGCTTGGGCGTCGCAAGGGTGATTGCCACACAGCTCTGGGGCGTTTCTCCCTACGACCCGGCGACGCTCGTCGCTGTCCCCATCCTGCTCCTTCTTACTGGCCTGGTGGCATGTTGGCTCCCGGCACGCCGCGCCGCTCGCGTGAACCCCTTGGTAGCTCTTCGTTACGAATGAAGGTTTCAGATTCTATATAAAGAGCAGAAAACACGTTCCGACGCAGGTTTCAAGCGACCGCGTTTTCAAGCCGCGCTTTGAGTCCCTACCCGAGAACTGCTGAGCAGTGCGTGACCAGCCAGTTCAGCTATTTTTCCGCCAACGATCCGCGCCATGCACTTCGGACTGGGAACAGCACCGACCGCCGACATCGAAATCCATTGGCCATCGGGCACCACCGAAACCTACTCCGGCCTCGCCGCCGGTCAACTGGTCATCGTTCGCGAAAGGTCGCGGCATCGTCGAAGGCAGACCTTTCCGGCCAAAATCCGGCCAAAATCCTAAGTCACGTCAAGCTCGATTTCCAGATCCCCTTTGAGCGATGATCCACAGCCGCAAGCGTTCCAATTGCAGAAGTATTTGCGCCGTTCGCGGCCTCTCGTTGCGAGCTTCGCGGTTAAGGCTTTGCCTCTCCGCCGCGAGATCGAGATCCACTGGATACCGGGGAAGCTCAACGAAGACGCCAGCGCGAGCACCCTGGCCGCACTCACCTCAGCCGCCGCTTTGCTTTTGACGCGCTGTTTTGCCCCTGTTAAACTGGTAGTTCATCCAAGCCCACCGTTCTCATCAGAAGGGAAGTCCGTGCGCGCAGAAACCCGCCACCAACTGAAACAGGATGCCTTTAGCCGAGTTACCTTTGACGCCGCCGAAAAGACGGCCGATTGGACGGTCGCGCACCGTTCCACGCTCATCATCTCCGTGGTAGCTGTTGCAATCGTTCTCGCCGCTGTCATTGGCGGATGGTATTACCTGAGCGCCCAAGACGAGAAAGCCAGCTTCGATCTCTCGCAGGCCGTTCGTACCTTGGACACGCCGTTGCGACCCGCTGGAACGCCTGCTCAGCCTGACGTCCCCAGCTTCACTTCTGCCAAAGAGCGTGCTCAAACCGCCCAGA
>CAZILJ010000760.1:0-12969 GCA_964539915.1 uncultured Acidobacteriaceae bacterium
CGACGACGAGGGCGTGCCCGGAGTGCTTAAGCGAGATTCCGATCGAAGCCAAACGATGCGCGCACTGCACCCAGCCCGTAATGGGCCGCGCCGCATAGACTGTCGCACCCTCTGCACGACCGAATGGTAGGGCAATTCCTCCGGTAATATTGTTGTATGCGGTTGTGCCGGATCTGCCTTCGCCTCGCGGCTATCCTCGTCGGCGGACTATCGCTCTGCCTGACGGCTGCAACTCAAACTACGGCTCCGTCGTCGTCTCCTTCCTCCGCCAAACACAGCAAGAAGCCGGCCGCGCCCGGTGACCCAGGCCTCGATGCTGGCATCGTTATCAATGGCGTCTATCGCAACAAGACCCTCGCCTTCTCCTTCAAAATTCCTGAAGGCTGGGTGCTGCGGACTGAGGAAATGAATGCCCCCGAGGAAGACACCGTCAACAGCACGAATGCCGCCCAGCCCGCAGCCTCCAGCGCCGGCGCCAAAGTCCTTCTGGCGGCCTTTTCGCGGCCTCCCGCAGCCCGCGCAGAAGATGTGAATTCCTCCATCCTCGTTGCCGCAGAGAACGCGGCCGCCTATCCAGGATTGAAAGCTGCCGAACAATATTTTGGCCCACTCATGGAAGTGGCCAAATCCCAGGGTTTCACCATGGACGAAGATCCTTACGGGATCGCGGTCGGTACAAAAACGCTGGTTCGCGGGGATTTTCACAAAGACGTGGGCTCGCGCGTGATGCATCAGTCGACGCTGGCCATGCTGGCGCACGGCTATGCCATCTCCATCACGATTATCGCCGGAACCGACGATGAGGTGGAAGAACTGATCGACGCCCTGACGTTCAGCCCCAGCGGGAAATAGTCGGAGAGTGCCGCTGACAGCCAAGATTCTTTGGAGCTCGAAGCCGAGGGTCTAAGTAGCGTCGAGCCCCCAGCCGCAAACCGGCGAAAGAAGACAGCCCACGGCGCAAGCCGTCGGTAGGGCGGTTCAGGTTGAGGTCAACGCGCGCGAGCATACGATTTCCTCAAGATGTTCGACCGTAACTTCCATGGCATCCTTCAGCGCAGGCGGTCTTAGGTTAGGCACGATCTTCTCAACCGGGCCCGCTGACAGAATCCTGGCACAATTGGGGCCGCGACGCTGTGTCCAAGGTCACTGCCCATCCTGAGGAAATTTGTGCGAAGGATTGTTCGATAGATTTGAATTAGATATAGATTTGGATTAGAAAGGCACAACCTCACAGAGAAACTAAGAACCCCGCGGCGTAACCCTGTGTCCTCTGTGTTTCGCTCTAGTCCAGCGGTTCCGGATGCAGGCTCAAATCCCTCTCGCCCGCCGCCTTCTTCGTGGCGTACTTCTTCATCCAGGCTTCCCAGCTTTTGCCGGCCGCCGTGTCGCGGCCGGAAAATGCAAGAGCTCCAATGTCGGCATACGACACCGCGACCTTCTCGCTTGAATTCTTAGGATAAAGCCGGACCGCCGATTCTCGCAGCGACGCCCCGGTCCTCCGGTCGAATATATAGCCCTCGATCTTCGAACCGTCTTTACGAGTAATGGTCACATCGCCGCGGTAATCGAACGCCTTTTCCAGCGCGCCCCGCAGCTCGTCTTCGCTGGCCAGCTCCGGAATCCATCCCTCCAGCCGCTCATGCGCTGTACCTGGTGCGACCTCCAACGAGTCAGGATTCGGGGCATTGGCGTGCGGTGGCGTAGCATCTGCCGACGCGTGGTCGATGTGCCCACCTTCTTTGCCTGTCATTGATTTGTTGTCCTGAGCGAACGATCCGCTGTTTCTCGGCGACTTCTCGGAACGCGCGCTGGCACGAAATTCTTACGCGCCGGTTTCCTGGAGAGAACGCTCGTGATCGGGACCCGGCGCAATCTGCACCAACGGATGCACCGCGGCCTGCGGCTCTTCGAGCATGCGCAGCGCTTCTTCGTCGCGATAATGCGGGAACAACGTTCCCTTCACTGTAGCCAGGAACCCACTCAGCGAACTGAACGTTGCGTTCACCGCCGACGCCTCGTAGCCACTGTGAACCATGCAATTCGCGCACGCCGGATTGCCCGACTCCGTGCCGTAGTTGCTCCATTCGGTCGTCGACAGAAGCTCGGCAAATGTCTCGGCATACCCGTCCTGCAGCAGATAGCACGGCTTCTGCCAGCCAAAAATGTTGTAGGTCGGCATGCCCCACGGGGTGCATGGATACGTCCGCTTGCCCATCAGAAATTCCAGAAATAGCGGAGACAGATTAAACTGCCAGTTCTTTTTCCGGTTCGACAGAATCGCCCGGAACATGCGCCGCGTCCGCGCCCGCCCCAGAAAATGCTTTTGATCAGGCGCCTTGTCATAGGAGTAGCCGGGCGAGAGCATCATGCCCTCGACGCCCAGATCCATCATTTCGTCGAAGAATGCCCGCACCGATTTGGGACTCGCCCCATCAAACAGCGTCGTGTTGGTCGTCACGCGAAAGCCGCGCCGCAGGGCCTCTTTCACCGCATCGACCGCGATGTCGTATCCGCCTTCGCGGCAGACGGCCAGGTCATGCTCTTCCCGCTGCCCATCCAGATGCACGCTGAAGGTCAAATATTTGCTGGGCTTGAACAGGCCAATCTTCTCTTTGAGCAGCAGCGCGTTCGTGCACAGATAGATGTATTTCTTGCGCGCCACCAGCCCCTCAACGATCTCCCCGATCTGCGGGTGCATCAGAGGTTCTCCGCCGGGAATCGATACCATCGGGGCGCCGCACTCTTCGGCCGCCCGGAAACACTCCTCCGGAGTCAAATCCCTCTTCAGAATGTGGGCCGGATACTGGATCTTTCCGCATCCCGCACAAGCCAGGTTGCAGCGGAACAGCGGCTCCAGCATCAGGACCAGCGGATATTGTTTCCGGCGAGCGAGCTTCTGCCGTAGCACATAGCTCGCCACGGTCCACATTTGTGACACAGGAACTGGCATGGATATCGGGAACCCCTTGTCCTGCTATTTTAACAGGCTTTGATGCTCCCAGCCCCCTCCGAGGACCAATCCGGGCACCCCAAAGTGTCGCCGATATGAGAATAACCGCTCGGAGCCCCCCAAACTCTCTGCAACCTCGACCCCTTCCCCCTCCTCTAAAGCACATGCGTCCCCGTTCTAAACGACTCTTGTTCCGGCGCCCGAAACCCGGTACCCTTGTCTCCGGTTACCTGTATGTTTAGCCCCCACCCGAATTTGGCTGAAGAAGTCAACGGCAGCATTATCCAGTCGGAGATCGAGGGTGGCGTATATCTTGGAGATCTTCCTCCTTCCACGGTGCTTCACATTCAGACGATGAACCACTGCTATACCGCCGTGCTGCTCGGGGGCAGCGAAGCTTTGCTCTCCGGTCATCCCGAATTCTGCCCCGAGCCCGTACAGGTCGCTATCGCCGGCTCCACCTGGGGAGGCTCGATGCTGAAGATCCAGTACGTCGGCCGCGGCATGCATCTCGAGTTCCGCCACCCGCAGTACCCCACGCCGATCGTGACTTCACAGATCCGGGAGATCCGCGATCATGTCGAACTGCCCGCTCTTGAGCTCGACTCCCGTCCCCACGGCGCGCATTCGTAGGCGCGTAATTCCGGGAATCTAAAGGTACGTTTCTATTCTCTGGTCTTACCCTCGACGATCAAGACTTCGCGCCATGAAGTCTGAGCAAGTCCGCAATGCGCACGTAGTCGATTGCGGATGGCCCGTGGACGGCGGACCACTCGGCTTGGCCAAGGGCAGTACCGCCGTACGCATTCATTGCGTCCAGGGAAGCGCCGCGCTCGAGCAGGAGCTTGATTGTGTCCTCGTGCCCGCCGATGACCGCCCAGTGCAGGGCGGTTTGGGCAGTACCGGCCTGGGTTTCGAAATTGACGCCACGTTGCAAGAAGAACTCGACCGTTTCGTTTTGGCCGTACTCGCACGCCCACAAGAAGCCGCGTTCCATTTGTAGTTGTGTCGCCGGCGGCTCCAAGTTGCCATTCTCATCGAAAAAGCTCTTGACCAGGTCCAAGCGCCCAACGCCGGCGGCTGCTTCGAGGTCTAGGCCGGCGCCGCGATGAGCCAGGAACCGTGCGGCTTGTGCGCGTCCGTTGGCGAGGCAAGCATTGACGACTAGTCGCGCCGGTTGGCTTGCAGTTGCCGGGACATCGAGGATGGCTCCGTGATTGATGAGAACCTCGAGGAGCGCATCTTGTACGCCAGCGCGCTCGGGATGGAGGCTCGTGGCCACAAGTTCTAACGTTGTGGATCGGCCATATATTTCAGCGGACGCGTTGACGGCGGCGCCGGACTGGAGAAGTAACTCTGCAATCTGCAGAATGTTTTTGGGAGTTTTCTGGCGATAGCCCTCCACGCCATTGGCCGAGACGTAATGCAGAAGAGTGCCTTGGGTGCGGCGCGTGGAGCGGGCGCGAATCAGATCGGGATGTTCCCGCAACAAGCGTCCCAACGTGGCGAGGTCACCGGCGACGATGGCGTCCGCCGCAAGCTCAAAGTTGTTGATCGGGAAATTCGTTCCAGTGATGGCAGCAAGATGGCTCGCGAGTTTCGGCCAGCTCTCGAAGCCCTGGGCCCGAGCGATGACGAATTGGGCGGCAGAGAGAGTGCATGTCTCGGATAGTTGTTGGCGCGCGAATGCCGCGAGACGATTGGTCCAATCATCGATGTCGACGGGGAGGTCGGGAGTGATCTTGAGGTCCGACAGGCGGACGAGGGAATCGATCCAGTTGGCGCACCAGGCGCGGATCGCGGTCGGATCGGAACAACGTCCGGCCTTCAGCAGGTCTTTGGCGCGTTTCTTGTAATGGTCGAGGCTGGGGCGCGGCGGGAGAGGGAGAGCGTCCTGCGGATTGGGGAACATACGAAGCTCCTTTCACAGCTGCCTGGAGTCCGCACGAAATCAGGCTGAAAGAAGGTTCGTCCTTCAGATGTATGATGCAGGTGGGCACGGCCCTTTCCGCGGACTGGAGGCGCCCTTCGCGCTCACGCTTAGAATAGGTGAACTGTGGCGTGACCGTCAAACCACCGGTCGCGCGACTTCGCTCGGGAGTGACAAAATATTTTCCGGATGACCGCATGGGCCCGGGAAGGCGCTTTCTCGATGATGGTTTTCTTGGCTGCTATTCTTATTCCGCACTTTTGGGGGCATTTATGAATCAAAGACTTATGCGTAGCGTACAGGTGGGTGGGTTGGTGGTGGGGTCGGTGATTGGACTGACGGCGGCAGACACCGGGACGATTCCGAGCCCGCCGGTAGCAAAGAAAGTTCCGCACGTCACCGAGGTCAACGGGCACAAGATGGAGGACAACTATTTCTGGCTGCGAGATAAGCCGAATCCCGAGGTGCGCGCGTACCTGGAGGAAGAGAACGCGTATAGCGATGCGGTGATGAAGCCGACCGAGGAATTTCAAAAGAAGCTTTATGGCGAAATGCTCGGTCGCATCAAGGAGACCGACGTCGAGGTCCCTTACAAAGAAGGCGACTATTTTTATTACACGCGCACCGAAGCGGGTAAACAGTACGGCATTCGTTGCCGCAAGAAAGCCAGCATGGACGCTCCCGAACAAGTCGTGCTCGATATCAATGAGATGGCCAGGGGGCAGGTATTCATGACGGTGAATGAATATGCCGTCAGTCCCGACGGAAACCTGCTGGCTTATTCGTATGACAACACTGGATTCCGCCAATACACGCTGGCGGTCAAGGATCTGCGAACGGGCAAAACCCTGATCGATCACGCCGAGAGAGTCGGATCGGTGGTCTGGGCGAACGACAACAAGACGATCTTCTATACCCAGGAAGATGCCGTGTCCAAGCGCCAGTATCAACTCTACCGGCACACCGTGGGAACCGCGGGCAACGACCGACTGGTCTATGAGGAGAAGGACGAGAAATTTGGAGTGGGCGCCGACAAGACGCGCAGCGGAGCGTACATTTTTCTGGTTTCGAACAGCCACACGACAAGCGAGGCGCGATACATTCCCGCCGACGAGCCGATGGCGGAGTGGAAAGTTGTGGAGCCCCGCAAGCAGGATGTGCAGTACTATCCCGACCACAACGGAGACAGTTTCTACATTCGCGTAAACGACACCGGGCGCAACTTCCGGCTGGTGAAAGTACCTGCCGCGGATCCAGGCAGTAAGAACTGGAAGGAAGTCGTGGCGCAGAATCCCAACGTCATGATGAACCATGTGGAAATGTTCAAAGACTTTTATGTGCTGCTGGAGCGGGAACACGGACTCGAGCAGATTCGGGTGACGAATTTGCAATCCGCACAATCACGCCGGATCGAGTTTCCTGAGCCGGCGTACATGAGCAGTTCCTACGTGAACCGCGTGTATGAAACGTCGGAGTTCCGCTACGCGTATCAATCGCCGATTACACCGCCATCGGTGTTCGCGTATGACATGGAGAAATCGACATCGACGTTACTGAAGCAGAAGGAAGTGCCGGGAGGCTACGATCGCACGAAATACGTGGTGGAACAGATTTACGCGCCGGCCCGGGATGGAGTAACGGTTCCTATCTCCGTACTGCATCGCAAGGATGCCAAGCTCGATGGGAAAGAGCCGCTCTATTTGTATGGATACGGTTCTTATGGAGTCTCGATCGACGCGGCATTTAATTCGAACTGGTTCAGCCTGGTGGATCGCGGAGTTACGGTCGCAGTGGCGCACATCCGCGGTGGGGGAGAGATGGGGAAGGGGTGGCACGATGCCGGGCGCATGATGAACAAGAAAACCACATTCACTGATTTCATTGCATGCGCGGAATATCTGGTGGGACATGGCTATGGATCGAAGGATCGTTTGGTGATCGAGGGCCGAAGCGCGGGCGGCTTGTTGATGGGCGTGGTGCTGAATATGCGTCCGGATTTGTTCAAGGCGGCCCTTGTGGGAGTACCGTTTGTTGATGTGATGAACACCATGCTCGACGAGTCGCTACCGCTGACGGTGGGCGAATTTGAAGAGTGGGGAAATCCCAAGGAAAAAGCGGCGTTCGATTACATGATCACTTACTCGCCCTATGACAACGTGGAGGCGAAAAACTATCCCGACATGCTGGTCAAGACATCGTTCAATGACAGCCAGGTCATGTACTGGGAGCCAGCCAAGTACGTGGCCAAGATGCGGGCGATGCGCACGGACCACAACACCCTAATTTTGAAAACCAATCTGAGCCCGGCGGGACACGGCGGAGCTTCGGGTCGATATGACCGGTTGCACGAGGCTTCGTTTGATTACGCCTATATTTTGGGCGAGATGGGAATTCAGCAGTAATTGACACTGCAGTCGTCCGTCGATGTGAGCAAAATTGGGTGCAATTAAGAAGCCCGCTTCTGACGAAGCGGGCAGTCTTTTATCGGTACGAATGAGATCACAAATCTACGGGCCCATCCCCCTTTACTTCTTGTACGGTCCGGGATAATTCGTGCCGTCGGCGCAGCCTTTTTCGCCGCTGGAGTTTGCGTAGCCGATGTTGTGGTCATAATCGTAATTCGACCAGTTGCCCTGAATCTTCCACTTGGTTGAGCCCAACAGTACGTAGGAACCGCCGAAGGTCCACGCGCACTTGTCGCCGTTCTCTTCGCCGGAGCTGTCAAACCAGGCGTTGCCATTCGGATCGGAGCGGGTCTCAGACAATTCGTGTCCTGTGACGTTGGCAAGTGCGGCCAGCCCCTGAGACTCCCCGCTCACCGTGCTTTGCGGGTCGCAGCCCGCATCGCCATCGAGATCAAAAAAGAAGCCGAACTCGACGGGAGTTCCCTTGCAAGTTCCCCAGCTGTGATACGCGCAGTAGTTTGCGTTTCCGCGCTTCTTGTCCACGTACACGGGGTAATAGGCGTCGGCAACCGGCTTGGTCACAACTTTGCAGACCTCGCCTAAAACCGCCGACGTGCCGAGTGTTCTCGGGACTGCGCTGGAATCGACGATGTGTCCGCTGTAGGAGATCGAAGAACCGACTGACTTACCAGCCGCGTCCGTATATTCATCGACGGTGGCGGCATACGAGGTTCCTCGCACACCGGTGTACCACTTGTCGAGACCCGTGATTTTGTCACCTGCGCTGCTCGGCCAACTGGAGCCCCAGAAAATGGCTTTGACGCTCGTGCTCGGCAGAATAGGTCCGCCGTGATAGGACATATCGACACCGGAGGCCGGTCTTGAAGAGGCGGCGGCGCCGCGAGTCCAATGCGGCCCTAAGACCGGGGGCTCGCTTTTATTCGGGTTTTTGTTAACGTCCTGGGCTGCAACAGAGAGAGAGAGCAAGCATAGCCCCACGATCGAAAGCCATTTCATAAGGCGAGATCCTTTGGAAGGGATTTGGGGAAACTACTATTGGCGCAATTTTGGAATGGCCCGCTCCGGCTTGTCAATAGGCTAGAGGTTTGTGCCCTAGATGAGGCCTGCTCGAACGCGGCGGAGGAAATCGTCGCCGTCGGCTTTGGCCTGGGCCAGGATTTTTGGCTGGTTGCGGTATTCGAGCGCTACTTCCTGAAGGAAAAGTTCGACGGCATCCTTGGGTTTAAAACCCTGTGTGACCAGCTTGCGGATGCGAGGGGTGAAGCTATCGGCGTCATCGGCCGAGCCGATGCGCGAGAGTTGGTCAGCGCATTTGTGATCGCCAAATTTGGCCGCCGCCAGACGGTCAAACGCGGTCTTGGCCTCGGGATCGTTAAGCAGCGTCGGGACTGGGGAATTCCATTCGCACTGAGAACAGGTCCAGCCTCGGAAAGAAGGGTTGGAGGTCCAGATGAGTTCTCTGGTTGCTTTCGGTTGTGGAGTACGGTTATCCGTCGTGCCTTCCATGAGCTGGTTCCGGTCCCAGCACGCCCATGGGGGATGCTGTGAGAATACTAGCGCGATTCCGCCCGGGTGACGACGGATTATTTCCAGGTATCGAGGGCAGTTCGGGCGCTAAGCGAAGAGAGTCAAAAGTTGGCGAGGGTCTCGCGCACCCTACTTGGCGAAGAAGTAGTCGAAAGACTTTACGGCGGTGAATTCGTCGTCTTTGATGTCGAAGACGGTGTAGAGCTTGGTGACGTGGAGCACGTCGTGGACTTTCTGGGTGAGGTTGAGGAGCTTGAGTTCGCCTCCGGCGTTGCGCAGGGTGGTGAAACAGGCGACGAGTTCGCCGACTCCGGAGCTGTCGAGGTAGTCGACATGGGCGAGATTGAGGATGATTTTCTTTTTGCCTTGTGCGACGAGATCGCGAACCGCGTTGCGCAGTTCGCCGATCTCGGGGCCGAGGATGATGCGCCCCTCGATGTCGAGGATGGTGACGTGCGAGACTTCGCGGGTGGCAATGGTTAGTGACATGATTGGAGCGGGCTTTGACTGATGGCGGGAATGGTAGTGGGTGGGCACAGGCAAGTCAATGGCGGAGCCGAGGATTTTTGGGACAGACGCTCGGCAGGCGCAACCGATGGCTGCTTCCGCGGCCGCATCGACGCCTTCTTCTAGCGCGCAAATGCAGAGGACTGGTTTCCGGTGCCCTGATTCCTTGCGGCCGGGATTCGATGAAGGCTTGGCAATTGGATATATTTGGTAGGAACTGGAAGTTCCCTTCGTACTCCGGAGGCCCATGTCCACGCTCGATCCCCATCGCCGTAACTTCCTGAAGACCGCCGGAGCCACCGCCGCTGCTACTCTGCTCTCGCCTCCGCGCTTCTTCGGCCAGTCGGCAGCCGCCGGCGATAACAAATCCGTTCCGCAGAGCGACAACCCAGCGGACTACACGCTCACCATCGCCACCAAGCCGCTCGAAATCGCACCCAAGCGTATCCTCTCGGTCACCACGTATAACGGTCAGTTTCCCGGGCCGCTGCTTCGCTTCAAAGAAGGGCAGCAGGTCACGATCGATATCCGCAACGACACCGATACGCCCGAGCAATTGCACTGGCATGGCCAGATGGTTTCGACCGAGGTCGATGGAGCTGCCGAAGAAGGCACGCCTTTCATCCCGTCCCATGGCAACCGCAGAATTTCGTTTATACCGAAACCTTCCGGTTTCCGCTTCTATCACACCCACGTTCGCGCTGATGCCAACCTTGCGCTCGGCCAGTACAGCGGCCTCGTCGGACCGGTTTACATTGAACCTAAGCAGCACCCGGGCAATTACGATCGCGAAGTTTTTCTCACGCTCAAAGAATTCCAGCCCTCGCTGAGCCATGGCGGCGACATGGATCAGCACTTCCTCGCGCCTCGGCAGACCGTACCCGAACTCAAAGAATCTGGCGAGAGCAAAATGAAAGCTTCCCTTGCAAATGGAATGCCTAAGGGATACGAGGTCGGTTACGATTTCTTTACGATCAACGGCCGCATGCTAGGCCACGGCGAGCCCGTGCGCGTGAAGCAAGGCGAACGCGTGCTTTTTCACGTTCTGAATGGCAGTGCCACCGAGATTCGCAGCCTCGCGCTTCCCGGCCACACCTTCAGCATGATTGCCATGGACGGCAATCCTCTCCCGAAACCAGTTCGCGTTCCGGTTCTCTGGCTAGGAACGGGTGAGCGCATTTCAGCGATCGTTGAAATGAATCATGCCGGCGTGTGGGTCATGGGAGATCTCGACGACGACGATCGCCGCCACGGCATGGGCATCGTCGTTGCCTATGCGGGCAACAAAGGAAAACCGCAGTGGCTTCCGCCAACCCCGTTCCAATGGAACTACACCCATTTTGGCAATTCACCCCCAAACCCTGCCCCGCCGGACGCAACCCTCGACATGCTCTTCGAGAAACAAAACGCCGCGCTCGACGGATTCAACCAGTGGACCATCAACGGCGTGGCTTATCCGCTCGACCAGATGATGGCGCCGCCCGCGTTCCACCTCCAGGAAGGCAAGCGTTATCGCATCCGCATGCGCAATGCCAGCGACGACATTCACCCCATTCATCTGCACCGCCACACATTCGAACTCACGCGATATGCGGGCCTGCCCACGTCAGGTGTGATCAAAGATGTAGTCATGGTCGGGGGCTATCAGGAAGTCGAAATCGATTTTCTCGCCGACAATCCCGGCATGACCCTGTTCCACTGTCATCAGCAGCTCCACATGGACTTCGGCTTCATGACTCTGTTCGCTTACACCTAGTTTTAGTCATGCCGACCGGACGAGGTTGCGACTCCAGTAAAATGAAGGCATGAGTGAGAACAAGCCGTTTCGGCTGACGGAGTCTGTCAAAGCTGCGGGTTGAGCCTCCAAGCTGAGTCCGGCGGCGCTGGACACGGTGCTTGGGAAATTAGCCCGGCAAAAGGACCCGAACGTTCTGGTCGGCTTCGATCACGCCGACGACGCCGGAGTGTATCAAATCGCGCCCGACCTGGCGCTCGTGCAGACGGTCGACTTCTTCACGCCGATTGTCGACGATCCCTACACCTTCGGACAGATCGCGGCGACCAACTCGTTGAGCGACGTGTACGCGATGGGAGGGATGCCGCTCACCTCGCTTGCCCTGGTGTGCTTTCCAGAGAAGGCAGACCTGGCAATTCTCGAGCGCATCCTCGCAGGTGGCTTATCGAAGATGATCGAGGCGGGATGCACCGTGATTGGCGGCCACAGCATTCGGGACGAAGAAACCAAGTTTGGATATTCGGTCACCGGAGTGGTGCATCCGAAAAAGATTTTGGCGAACGTCGGCGCCCAGCCCGGGGACTCACTGCTGTTTACCAAAGCGCTCGGGACGGGTGTGATTTCGACCGCGATCAAGCAAGGCAAAGCGGAGTCCGCATGGATTGATGCTGCCGTACGCTCGATGACAACCCTGAACCAACGCGCCGCCGAGGTCATCACCGGCCACGCAGGACCGGGTCCCAGAACCGGGCAGGTCGAGCAAGGCTCGACGGTCGACCCTCGAGGCGTAAGCAAAGACGAGTTTGCGGTAAACGCCATGACCGACGTCACCGGCTTCGGCCTGATCGGGCACGCGCGCGAGATGGTCCTGGCATCGGATGTGTCGATCACGATTTCCGCTGGAGCGGTGCCGCTGCTCGAAGGCGCGCTGGAGTGCGTGCGCGCCGGATGCCTTCCCGGCGGGCTGAAAAACAACCGCGACTTTGCCGAGTGCCTCGTCGAGTACGACCAGGGAGTGCCCGCTGACGTGCGCGCGCTTTTGTTCGATCCTCAAACTGCTGGAGGTTTGCTGATCTCGGTTGCGGCGGGCCATTCTACCCGCCTCACGGAAGCGCTAAATGCGGCCGGAGTTCCCGCCGTCAAAATCGGTGATGTGTCGGCGCGCGCCAAGCCACTTATCCGAGTGAAGTAGGCGGGGGATCGCCGGACTCGCGATGGATGAGTTCCCAGATGTGCGCCAGGTGATGATCGTCGTGTTCGGCGACAAAATACAGGTGGTCCACCAGCCGCATCGGTTGCTTCAGGCGCGGGTGGAGCATGGAGCGAGCAAACAAATTCGACTCGAGCGTCCCCAATCGAGTTACGAGCACTAATCTGGCGAGCCGAAAATCGGCAAGAATCTGCTTGAGCGGACATGCGTTGTGGTTGGCTTGGTGAGTTTTTCGATTGTTCAGGTCCGCGACGGTGAGCGTCGAGCCGCCGGCAACGAAATCGTCCACACGAGCCAGCCAAAGCGGCTCAAGGTCGAGCAAGTGGCCGGCGTGTTCCTGAGCGGACCACTTTCCTGGCTCTTTCCTCACCAGGATTTCCTGCGCCCGACCGTTCAGAGTCTCTTCCATCCGCGCAGGTGTGCCGCGCAAACGCGTTGCCAGATTCGGGTAAAACTCGACCGGGAAAGAAAACTCGAATTTCCGTTCAAACCAGACTGGTACTTGGCTCATCCGCACGTTCTCCCTCAAGGCTTGGTGTGGGACCGGGTCTCTGACCCGCTCGACGGCGCGCCGCTGGCGCGCTCCAGCAACTGCCGACAAAAAGCGCGGCCCTTCGGTTCCCGATCGGGTCAGAGGCCCGCTCCCGCACGAGACCGCGATCCCCACGTACACAGGATGCGCCG
>CAZILJ010000761.1:0-2643 GCA_964539915.1 uncultured Acidobacteriaceae bacterium
CTTATCAGGCGTACATGCTTTCGCTCCTTCGGTATCGGTTAAGGCGCACATTCCCCTAGTCGGGAGGCGGTTATGCAATGGGCTCAGATTTACGATCCGTTTGGATATTGGTGGCTTTCAACTTTACTGGCGGCCTTACCGATTATTGTTCTCTTCACTCTGTTGGCCGGTCTCAAGGTGAAGCCACATTGGTGTGCCATAGCCGGGTCTTTCACCGCCTTCGTGGTTGCGGTCCTTTTCTTCAAAATGCCACCCTCACTGGCTGCACTCAGCTTTGCCTACGGCGTTGCCTTCGGCGTGCTGAAGATCGCGTGGATTGTTCTCGCCGCGGTTTACCTCTACGACATCTCTGTGGAGACCGGTCAATTCGAAATCATGAAAGAGTCGATTGCGGGAATCACTCCCGATCGTCGACTGCAGGTACTGCTGGTCGCCTTTTGTTTTGGCGCGTTCATCGAAGGCGCGGCTGGCTTTGGCGCTCCGGTGGCAATCGCGGGTGCCTTCATGATCGGGCTCGGCTTTAGACCATTTCATGCCGCCTCACTGAATCTCATTGCAAACACCGCACCCGTGGCATGGGGTGCGATCGGCACGCCGGTTCACACTCTCGCGGCGGTCACGGCACTACCGGAATCCGATCTGAATGCCATGATCGGCCGAATTCTGCCCTTCACCGCGATGATCGTTCCATTCTGGCTGGTGAGAACGATGGTCAGTTGGAAAGAGACTTTCGAAGTTTTCCCGGCAATTCTGGTTGTAGGAAGTTCTTTCGCGCTGACCCAGTTCCTGTGGTCGAATTACGTCGACAGCAACTTAGTCGACATCATGGGAGGCGTGGTATCGATCATCGCCACTCTGATTTTTTTGCACTTCTGGAAGCCAAAGAGGGTTTGGCGTTTCGACTATGACGACAAGGTATCTGCTCCTTCGTCTTCGACAACGACGATCAGCGATCCAATCGGCGCGGAGTGGTCCGCGAAAGAATATGACGGCTACGCTCAACCACGCACTTACACCGCAGGACAGGTCGCGAAGGCCTGGATGCCCTTTGCGGTGCTTTCACTCTTTGTGCTTTTCTGGGGTCTGCCTTCGGTGAAGCTCGCCATGAACCGGTCGACCACTCCGGCTTTCCGAGTCGTCCTCCCGGATGGGAAAGTGCGCCCAGGACCACCGGGGTGGGAGGTGCCTTACCTGCATAACGCCGTCTCGCGTTCAGCGCCGGTGGTCGCTAAGCCAACTCCCGAGGCTGCGCGTTACGACTTCAACTGGCTCTCCGCAACGGGAACGGGCTGCTTCTTCGCGGCCATCGTCTCCGGATTGCTGCTGGGCCGGAATCCTATGCAGCTGATGAAGACGTTTTGGAGAACGCTGGTGCGGATGCGGCTCGCCATGATTGCGATCGCGTTCATGCTCGGACTTGGTTACGTTACACGGTACTCGGGACTGGACGCGGTATTGGGTCTGGCGTTTACTCGCACCGGATGGCTGTATCCGTTCTTCGGGACGTTTCTGGGATGGCTCGGGGTCGCCCTCACCGGCAGCGACACCTCGGCAAATGCGCTGTTCGGCAGTTTGCAAAGAATTACATCGCAGCAACTTGGAATCGATCCGGTATTGATGTGCGCCGCTAACAGCGCGGGTGGAGTGATGGGGAAAATGGTGGACGCGCAGTCCATCACCATCGCGACCGCTGCCACCGAGCAGGTCGGCAACGAAGGCGTTATCTTTCGCTTTGTTGCTTGGCACTCGGTGGCGCTGTGTTCCATCGTCGGCGTGATTGTGCTTCTCTACGCCTATGTTTTCCGGTCTGCCGTTCCCCACGGATTGCTTTTTGTGAAATAAACAGCCGGAGTTTATGCTTTCAGGAGAGGGCTGCGACTTTCGCGAACTTGAGTGGAGGGTTGCCTTCTCCCAGATCCTCCCCCTTCCGTAGTAAGCTAAACCTGCATGCCTGCCGAGAAGATTCTGGTCATCGACGACGAGCGCCTGGTGCGCTGGTCCTTACGTCAGAAGTGCGAGGAGTGGGGATACCACGTCGTGGAAGCCGCCGCCGGCGAGCCGGGACTGCACCTCGTCCAACATGAGTCTCCGGATCTGGTTCTACTCGATGTCCGCCTGCCCGATTTGAACGGCATTCAGGTTCTGGAACAGCTCAAGAAAACTCCTGACGCCCCGGCCGTCATTATGATCACCGCCGACCCTCAGTTGGACGACGTCAAAAGCGCACTGAAGCTTGGCGCGTATGACTTTGTCGGCAAGCCCCTGGACTTCGAGGAACTCCACGTCACCATCCAGAACGCACTGGAAGCCTCCCGCTTGCGCACCGAAGTTCAATCCCTGCGCGGTGCGGTGCGCCGCCACACCGGATATCACGAGGTCGTCGCCGTGTCGCCCAAATCGATGGAACTGATGAGTTTTATCCAAAAGGTGGCGGCCAGCGAGGCGACGACCATTCTGGTGCAAGGCGAGAGCGGCACGGGCAAAGACCTGATCGCCAAAACGATCCACTACGAGAGCACTCGCCAGGACGGTCCTTTTGTCGCGATCAACTGTTCCGCTATTCCCGAAACCTTAATGGAAGCCGAACTGTTCGGCCACGAACGGGGCGCCTTCACCGACGCCAAGCAGATGAAAAAAGGCCTG
>CAZILJ010000762.1:0-2257 GCA_964539915.1 uncultured Acidobacteriaceae bacterium
GACTCCTGCGCTAAGAACTGGCTGGCGTTGTGCTCCGTCACGCTTTTTTCGTGGTACATGAAGTCGCCGATTGTTGCCTGGCGGCGGATCGAGAGATCCACACCGAAGCCAAGGGTCCTGATGAGTTGCTTCAGTGCCTCTCGTCGAAATTAATATTTCATGGGACAGTGTCTAGTCCGACACTGCCCGCGGTAGCACAACGGCCCCAAGCAAGGCGGAGACAGCGAGAATTGTTTTTGATCGCAGCTCATTTGCGAGGTTTCCGGTTCATGCTAAATTGCACAGGATCAGGATGTCTGAGGCCAAAACTTCAAACTGGGTCGCCTTACAAAACCCGGCCTTCAGCAAACTCTGGTTTGCTACCGTTACTTCTGGGATTTGCGTCTCCGCACACGATACGGCCGCCACCTGGATGATGAACAGCACCAGTCATTCGACGTTGCTTCTCTCCCTGATGTCGACCGCAGCCACGCTCCCGTTTTTCCTGTTTATTCTGCCCGCAGGTGCTCTTGCCGACATAACGGATCACAAGAAAATGTTGTCTGCGGCATATATCTGGCTGGCGGTATGCGCTGGCGGGCTAGCGATCCTTGGTTGGCTCAATCTCCTGAATCCAGCCGTCATCCTCGGCTCAGTATTTCTGATCGGGACGGGGTTCGCGCTCAACGCGCCAGCCTTCTCCGCTGTGGTGCCTGAGATCGTGTCTGACGAACAACTTCCCTCTGCATCAACCTTGACAGGACTGCAGCTGAACATCTCGACGATTGTGGGTCCAGCTTTGGGAGGACTGCTTTTGGCTGTCGCTGGAGCCAAAGCCGTTTTCGCGCTCAATGCCCTCTTTCTTCTTGCAGTCCCAATCAGTATCGGACCGTGGAAACGGACGGTCACGAAACTCCCGCTCGAGAGTTTTTTCGAGTCCGTTACCAGCGCGATCCGCTACGTCCGGTATTCTCGAGGCATCCGAGTCATTTTGTTCCGCAACGCGCTATTCTCCTTGTTCATTGCTGTCGTTCCTGCACTGATGCCGGTAGTCGGCCTGAAAGAACTGCATCTGGGCCCCTCACATCTCGGTCTGTTGTACACCAGCATGGGCATCGGCTCGGTGCTTGCTGCTGTCTTCATTCTTCCGTGGGCGCGCGCACATTTCTCGCCAGATACCTTAACCCAAATGGCGATGCTGGTACGATGGATCGCAGTGGCGCTGATGGCTCTGGTCCGTGAGCCGCACGCCTTTCTCTTGGTGGCGGCTCTCGCCGGAGTGGTGTGGACGGTAATGGCTGCTGAGCTCTGGCTGGCTGCTCAACGCGCAATGCCTGTATGGGCAAGAGGCCGCATGAATGCGACCGTGATCATGGTTTCACAAGGCGCGATGGCTCTTGGCGGAATTGTTTGGGGTACGATCGCAGCAACTGCCGGGGTAAGGACCGCACTGCTCGTAAACGTTTTCCTCGGCATTTGCAGCATTGCCTTGCTGCGCCTGCTCCGCGCGCCTTTATCAATTGATTTCACCATGACGGCCAACCTCAATGCGGTCCCGGCAACAGTGGTAAACGTTGGTTACAAACTGCTCTACCGACCCCAACCAAAAGACGGCCCGGTCCTGTTGACGGTAGAGTTTCAACTTGATCGCTCTCGGGGTTCGAAATTTGTCGATTTAATGTCTGAAGTCCGGCTCATTCACTTGCGAAGCGGTGCGTACAGCTGGCAATTGTTCGAGGATCCGAGCCGGCACAACACGTTTCGTATGGAAGTGATGTTTCCATCCTGGACTCAGTACCTGTTGCAGCAAGCTCGGATGACGAAGGCAGATCGAGAGGTTTTCGAGGAAGCTGAGTCCCTGCATGTGGGTCCAGTTCCTCCGGAAGTCCGGATGTATCTTGGTGTGAATAAGGAGCTCCTTTCACACAAAGCACAAAGACGCACTTAATTCGTGGACTGGAAGCCTATCCAGTTGCTATTCTCGTTGCGGTCATTGACGGACTCAAAGGCTTCCCTGAAGCCGTTACAGCGGTCTTTGCTGATACCGAGATTCAGGCCTGCATCGTGCACTTAATCGCCGTATCGTTGCAGGAAATCGCACAGGTAGCTGTATGCGATTCAGCCAGGCTAGAAAGCAACACTATCGAATTATGAAAACGCAACCGATCTCGTTTCTTTCGGGTTTCATCGCAGCCATTGCGGTGCCCGTTCTCCTCAATGCGGCCAGCCTACCCGGCAGCCTGCTCTGGAATCCAACTAAAATCGCAAAAGACAAAGG
>CAZILJ010000763.1:0-4464 GCA_964539915.1 uncultured Acidobacteriaceae bacterium
AGCGAGGCGGTCTAGGTTTCGCTGGCGCTAAGCTTTGGCCTCGGGGGCCTTAGGCTCGAGCGAAAGCAGAATCGCCGCCACAGTCGCCAGGCCTACCCCGACTGCCTGGGCTAGTGTCAGGTGCTCGTGGAGGACGGTCACAGCGAAAGCAACGGTGACCAGCGGGTAGAGCGAAATTAACGAGATCACAACCGACGCCTTCCCACCCGACTCGAGCGCAGTGAAACTCGTAAGCGCGCCCAACCCGTTTAACGTTCCACCAACCACCGCTGCCCACAAAATCATGGGCCTCAGATGCCAGTGAATCGGAACAAAAACAGCCAGCGCTGCCGAGATGGCGATCATTGCGTACGCGAACCATATGAATGAAAGCTCGCTCGAAATTCGGTTCGTGGCGAGCTTTTGGGTCACGCCGGTGATCCCCCAGAAGACCAGAGCAATCGCGGCAAACCACAGCCATGCGGGCAATAGAGACATAAAGATTCTTCGAATCACATACTCAACAGGTAAATCGCAATCAATGCCAGGACCAGCCCCAGCTTTTGCGTGGTTCCGACACGTTCATGCAGCAGGGTCACCGCGAGAACCACGGTGACCACAGGGAATAAAGCGGTCACAGGCGAGACAATCGAGGCCTTGCCGCCCATCACCAGTGCATGAAAGAAGGCAATGTTGCCCGTCCCTCCTAGAATGCCAGTCAGAAATGCCCAGCCAATTCCGACTCGTCTTCCCGCTC
Organism: uncultured Acidobacteriaceae bacterium; assembly: GCA_964539915.1. Taxonomy (GTDB): domain Bacteria; phylum Acidobacteriota; class Terriglobia; order Terriglobales; family Acidobacteriaceae; genus Sulfotelmatobacter. The sequence goes on from CAZILJ010000763.1 coordinate 737, forward strand.
CTCCTCCTGCGTTTCGCGGCGACCGCCAAACTAAAGCGATGAGGGGTAAGAGTCCAAAGGTGAAAAAAATCTGATTCGTATTCGCGTCGACGCCTTCCGAAGCTACCTTCGAGACCACCCCCCACGCACCCCAAACAAGAATGGTAATGAGCGAAAAAAGCAGCCATCGCGGCATACCCAAAATACTGGGCATGGTTGCGCGGGATGGAGTGGCCGTTTCGGACATGAGGAAGAAGAAGACAACGAGCATATCTGTGGTGTGTGTGTGATGACAACCTGGGAAAGAGCAGGAAAGAAACAGTATTCTGATACTTCGCGTGCTTTAACTGCGAGACGGGGCGGCCCGCGTTCGAGGTTGCATCTATGTCTCCGCCACTTCGAGCATCATCTTCAGTGAAACGCCGGGATCGCCACTCATGCGCTCCAGGGCTTCCTGGCCCCGTTCTAGCGGCATCCTTACGGTCCAGGGCGTCAGATCGATTTCGCCCGCGATCAGGAGATCGAGCGACCGTCTGAAATCAAGCGGCGTGTAGGCGAACGACATCACGACTCGGTGTTCCTTGCGGATACTGGTGACGAAATTCACTTCGCTCCGCTGGCTCCCCATCCCGAGTAACACGACCTGACCGCCCGGACGACAGAAATCGAAAGCCATCTGGCGGGCGGCGGCGCTGCCGCTAGCGTCGATCACCACATCGTATCCGCGGCCTGGGGCGCGCTGAGCGTCGGCCACAGCATCGGACGACGAAGCGTCGACGGTAGTCGAAGCACCAAGTTGTCGCATGGTCTCAAGCCGCTTGGCGTTGACGTCTGTGGCCATCACGTCGCGAGCTCCGAGGCGACGAGCGCTCGAGACGGCGAGTGCACCCATTGTGCCGGCGCCCACAATCGCCAGGCGGAAGAATGGTGGCGGCGAAACAATCCGAAACAGGTGAACAATGTTCGCTAGGGGCTCAGCCAAGATGGCTTGCTCCGTAGTGAGGGAATCGGGAACTTCATAGACTTGCGAGGAGGGCAGCGCCACGTACTCAGCAAACGTACCCGCAGTGGTGCCCAAGCCGAGCAGCTTCCATGATTCACACAGATTCTGCGCACCAGAGATGCATGCGTCGCAGTGTCCGCAGCTCAGCAGCGGATTAGCCACCACGCGCCGTCCGTCGGGCCGCCGGCCCACAAGCTCATGCCCCAGAACCAGCGGTGGCCGCCGCAAAGCGCTGTGCCCCAGAAATCCTGAGATGTCGGACCCGCAGACCCCAGCCACCTCGATTGCAATTTCCTCCTCCCCGACCCGAGGTTCAGGTCGGGAACGCTGTTCCAGTTCAACCTTGCCGGGAGCGGTATAGACCAAGGCTCGCATGGCCCGAAGTATAAGCCACTCCCACTCCCGCAAGCATCAGTTTAGTGATCTTTTTAACCGTGTTCCGAGTTGTCGCAATGGCGAGAGAAGGTATAAAGAGAAGTCACAGTTCCTTGCCAACACTGGGTTCGTTCAAGCGGGAGTTCCTTGTGCAAAAGATTGAAACGGTCGATTTCTTTTACCTCTCGATGCCGGAAGTGACGACCGAAGGAGACGGCAGCCAGGATGCGCTGCTGGTGCGGGTCACTGCCGGAGGACTCGTTGGCTGGGGTGAGTGCGAGGCCTCTCCTCTCGTTTCGATCGCAGCCTTTGTGTGTCCCATGTCGCATGGCGCTTGCCGCCCGGTCGGCGCCTCGGTCCTTGGGCAATCTTTAGAAAGACCGGAAGATATCTACCGCATCGCTTCCCAAATCGAACTCGACAGCATGGACCTTCTGCAGGCACCGCACACCTGGTCGGGCATCGAAATTGCGTTGTGGGATTTGCTGGGCAAAGCCCGCCAGCAGCCGGTCTGGAAGGTCCTCGGATACCGTGAGTCATTCCGCAAGCTCCCGTATGCATCGCAGCTGTTTGGGGAAACTCCCGCGCAAACCTTCCAATTGGCCTCCGCTGCGCGCCGGCAAAACTTTCGCGCGGTGAAATTTGGATGGGGCCCTATCGGCAGAGGCGACCTCAAAACCGACCTGGAACATTTTTCCGCTGCACGTGAAGGGTTGGGCAAGGACTCGCTGCTGATGGTGGACGTTGGACAGATTTTTGGCGACAACGTCGAAGCGGCGGCTTCGCGCCTCCCGACGCTCGAGCAGGTGGGAGCGGTTTGGCTGGAAGAGCCGTTCCACACCAGTGCGTTGGACGCCTACGCTTCGCTCTCTGGCAAGGGTAGCGTCAAGCTCGCAGGAGGAGAGGGCGCGCACAATTTCTACATGGCGCAACATCTCATCGACTATGGCCGCGTCGGCTACATTCAAGTCGACTGCGGACGTATTGGCGGTATTGGTCCGGCCAAGCGAGTCGCTGATTACGCGGTGTCCAAGGGTGTGACCTTTGTAAATCACACTTTCACGTCGCACTTGGCGCTGAGCGCATCACTACAGCCTTACGCGGGATTGCGATCCGATGAAATCTGCGAATATCCCTTCTCTCCGAAACTCTTGGCGCGCGAACTTACGTCGAATCATTTGGAGCGTGACAGCGAAGGTTACGTGAAAGTCCCTGACGTTCCCGGCTTAGGAATCGAAATTAATGCAGAGGCGGCTCGTCGCTACCTCGTTGACGTGGAAATGAAAGCGAAAGGACAGACTCTATTTGCGTCCTTGGATCAGTTGTAGTGCGAGCACATGCTCTGAAAGAGATCGTCCAGGTGAGCTACACCTCAAGCCTCAACTCAACCGGAATCATGTTCAGCCGGCAGTATTTAGCATCCGGCGGGTTACCCGCAGTGAATATCCACAGCTTGCGTCCGTCCTCACTGATGAATTTGGCGGGAATGCCCGGATTATAACAACCCTCGGCCTCGTAGTCCTGATGGTGAAACAGGCTCCACGGACCCCACGGCGCGCGGGCCTGGTAAAAGTCAAATCGCGTAAACTTCCAACGCGACCCAGGGTCTGCTGGGGCCATTTTGGAGTAGTCGTAACTCCATTGAGGCATGATGTAAATATCCAACGGCTCAAGGTAGTGGATGCCCGTCATACTCGCGCGGCCTGAGGCGTGGAAGGTGTAGAGAGCCGTGTCGTGCCGTGGTCGCCAGATCGGTTGTTGCTGCTCATCGAAGCCGTGGCAGAACTCCCAATCACGCGCGTCGAGCCTGGCGATCTGATCGCGCCGGACCAGGCCGAGGATCATTTCGCTGCCGTTGTTCCAAACGCCATCGCTCGATGTAGCATACATATACTCGCCGCCGTTCGTTCCGCCTCTTCTGTCCTTGCCGTGCTGAACGAGGAAGCGGTTGCTGAAAAGACGGCTCGGGAATATGGCCTTGCCGATTTCCGGCGTGGCGCTCCAATTTCTTCCGTGATCGGTAGACTTGATGATGCTGGCGTCCCAGGTTTCCTGAATGAAACTCTCAGGGCCCGCCCGTGATGCCCGGCCAATCGTCGGTCCGGAAAGGCGAAGCAGGTAGTCCATCCTTGTTGAACAGATTGCAGCGGGGGCTGTCGCCCCAAGCGTATCGCACGGCCACCGGTTTCTGAACATTGCGGCTGAACACGACCACCGTGTCGCCCTCAATGCGGGCCTCGGCCGAGTAGAGCTTGTGGTCAGCGCCAGCGAGGGCGAACCCGCGCAACACCGAGTCGCCACGCGCCTCCAGACCGGCGCCCGCGTGAGTAAAGCGCACGCGCACCTCGCCGCCATCGATTTGCATAGAGGC
>CAZILJ010000764.1:0-3440 GCA_964539915.1 uncultured Acidobacteriaceae bacterium
TTCTTGTGCTGGGAGCGCTCGTTCTGGCAATTGGCCACCAGATTCGTGGCAATGTGCGTGATGCGCACGGCCGAATCGGTGGTGTTGACGTGCTGTCCGCCCTTGCCGCTGGAGCGGTAAGTATCGATGCGGATATCTTCCGGCTTAATGACAATTTCGATACTGTCGTCAATTTCAGGGGAAACGTACACGCTGGCGAATGAAGTATGCCGCCGCTTGGCTTGATCGAACGGCGAAATGCGCACCAGGCGGTGCACGCCGATCTCCCCCTGCAGCAGACCGAAAGCATACTCGCCGTTCACGGCAAAGGTAGCCGACTTCAGTCCCGCCTCTTCGCCAGGCTGGTAATCGTAGAGCACGGTCTCGAAGCCTTGCCGCTCGGCCCAGCGCAAGTACATGCGCAGGAGCATGTCGGCCCAGTCCTGCGATTCGGTGCCGCCGGCGCCGGGATGAATGGTAACGATGGCGTTGCGGGCGTCGTTTTCACCCGAGAGCAGTGTCTCGGTTTCGAGACGGTCGAGCAACTCGCGAAGCGTGCCGATTTCGCGCTGCAGATCTGCGTCGACATTCTCGCCTTCTTTGGAAAGATCGAAGTAGGCGGCAATATCATCGCCGCGGCGCGCCAGGTCGGAATCGGTTGTGAGCACGTGCTCCAGCCGTTTCTTTTCGCGCATCACCTGCTGGGATCGCTGAGGGTTTGACCACAGATTCGGGTCGGCAGATTGCTTTTCAATCTCGGCTAACTGCGGACGGACCGTCTCCGCGTCAAAGATACTCCCGAAGTTCGTGGACTTTCTTGCTGAGTTTTTCGTATTCCAGCACTAACTCTTGATTCATGAGGACTCGTCAACCTTTTGCTTCTCGCGAAATGCGAAGCGCGTGAGCAACGCTCCTAGTGAAATTATCGCACACGCATACGCGAACCAGTCGCCGTAACGGGTGTAGAAAGTGGTGACGGAAGCAAGCGCGTAGGGCGCGACCAGCGCTGTCCGCTGCTTGCGGGGAATGCGCGCCACAACACGTCCCCAGGGGTCGATCGAAGCCGTAACCCCGGTGTCGGTTGCGCTCAAAAGCCAGCGGTTATTCTCGATGGCGCGCATCCGCGTCTGGTTCAGGTGCTGCGCGTAAGCCCCGCTGTCGCCATACCAGCCATCATTGGAAATGTTCACGAACAGCTGAGCGCCTTGATCGGCGAATTGGCGTACTTCGTCCGGGAAGATGGATTCGTAGCAGATGAATACGCCCAGTCGCTGCTCTCCCGCATTGAGGGCTTGGCGCGACGCGCCGCGTTGAAACTCGCCCACTTCCCTGGTCAGTCCCCCCGCAAATGAAAACAAAGTCGGAAAGGGTAGGTACTCCCCAAAGGGAACAAGATGAATTTTGTCGTAGCGTGCAGTCCATTCGCCACTTGGACTGATCACTACTGCAGAGTTAAACATTGGCGAAGTCTGGCCACCCGCGGCCGTCGCCGACGGAGTTCCGATGGCCCCAGCCACCACCCAGGTCTTGGTATCGCGAGCTATCGCACTGAGCGAATCGCGGAACCGTTGGTCATTGGTGAAGAATGGCGCGGGCGACTCGGGCCACACCATCAAGTTAATCTTTATGGCGCTGCCAACCACAGACTTTTCGGTGAGTTCCGCCAACTCCTGCAGGGTTTGCTGCAGGTAAATCGGCGTCCAGTCGGCGGAAACTGGAACATTCTGCTGCACCAGCAGTGCCGCATGATCCGCCTTGGCCGGAGGCGCATCGACCAATCTTCCAGCCTGCAGGACCGCGGCGGCGGCCAAAGCCGCTGCCAGCATCGCCCCACGCTTCTGCTTTGGAACCAGAAATGCCGCGGCTAACGCGACGTTCACCAGCGCAATTTCCAGAGAGATGCCGTAAACTCCGGTCGATCCTGCGATGCGACAGAGAGCAAGGTTGTCGACTTGCGCGATGCCAAGAAGGTTCCAGGGAAAGCCGGTGATGCGGGTACGCGCCAATTCCACGGCGACCCAAAGGAAGGGAGCCACGACGAGCGGCCGTCGGAAGTCTCGGCCAGATCCAGCCAGCAAACTTACGAGCAGGCCGAAGAGACCGTGATAGAGCCCGAGGTAGCAGCAGAAGAGAAAAAGAGCGAGCACAGCCTCGGGCGCACTCAGCCCGCCGAATCGCCGCATCGTGTCATAGATCCAGTAACACGTGCCTGCGTACCACAGGATTCCGCACGCATAGCCGAGCAGGAATCCTTGTCCGGGCGTGGCGGGCCGCAATCTTAAGGAGCCAGCAACTTCGAGTTCACTCGCCGGGCGTGCGCGCAGCAACGCGAGAATCAACGGTGCGAGGGCAAACCACGAAAGAATATAAACTCCGGGAAGCGGGAAGATGATGACCTGAAGAATGGCCGAAAGTACAACCAAGAGCCAGGCGCTGGGGTGAATTTGCCGCACGGGGAAGGATAACAAAAGCAGCTCTTAGCTATTAGCTCTTCGCTTCTAGCCTTCCGCCCTGATTTCGGAGTTTTGCTCACGGGCAGACTGCGGGGTCAGGCTCCCTCGAACGTACTCGACGATATCTCGGCTGACGTAATCTGGCGGGGTGATGCGGAATATCGGACGGTTCGCCACCGGTTTCAGGGAAACGGATTGCCATGACGGGCCCTCCGGCGCTTCATGCAAGATCACTGCGCTTGCTCGGTCGAGGTATTCACGCGCGGAATTCTTGAAGTCGGCAGTCGATGGGTCGAGTACCGTCAGATACAGATCGGGCCGCATGAACTTCAGCACGCTATTGGACTCGATGATTACGTTTCGTGCGCCTTCGAGTCGCTTTCGCAAGGTCGGCATGGCTTCGGCTAAGCGCCCCTGCTCGGTTCGAGTCCAAAATACTTGCGCTGCGCCGGCCACGAGAAAGCGTGATGTATCAGACTCGCCTGAGCGGTCGCGCTCTTGCGATATGGCCCAGGAATGATCGCCAGTGGCGCAGTCACACGCCTCTCCATTGGCGGAGCAGATGCCATGTCCGTATTGCGTGATCTTCACTGCGGTCCATTCGAATTCCGGCAACGCTGAGATCAAACCGGCGACCACGCTAGTCTTGCCGACGCTGCGCGAATGTCCGCCAACCACAACCAGAGCCACCGATTCTCGCTCCTTAATTCCTAATCCTTTTTCGCCAGCCGAGCCAAAGTCGCCAGTTGCTTCAGATATTCGCGCAACGGCTGTGCGGGAGTACCCCAAAATGCCACACCCTTGCCGCGTAACACTTTGTTGGGGAGAACGCCGCCCTGGCCGCCAAGCATGACCCCCTCTTCAATGCGCGCGTGCTCGCCAATTCCTACTTGACCACCTAACACCACCCCATTTTCGATCACGATGCTTCCCGACAGGCCCGTCTGCGCCGCGATAACGACATCTTCGCCGATCTGACAGTTGTGCCCCACGTGGACCAGGTTGTCG
>CAZILJ010000765.1:0-6227 GCA_964539915.1 uncultured Acidobacteriaceae bacterium
CTTGGGACGGCTGCCTAAACTAGTTAGGCTGCGTATGCCATCTGTTGATTGGCAATTATCATTTTGCCCACGATTACGGGTGTGTGCACCCCGGCATGCCTCTTGGCCGCAAGCATCTCCGTCGAAGCCGTGACGCCCCCAACTGGTGGGATGGCCTTGCAAAGAACCACTTCCAATCTAGGTGTCGCCTAAAAGGAAGTCAATCATAAGATGACCCGATCTGCCTCCACGGTTCCACGGGATCTCGTTTTTTATATGGTGTACCTAAAATATTGATTCCTTTGCAGTTATGGCATCAAGACTTCCCTCGAGGCACGCAAAATATTGATTCGCAATGACTTGCGCGTAAAATGTTACGGAATAAGGAGTTAGCTACTCGTAATCCGGAGTGAATGCGGAGATCTCGTCATTACCGAATGTCTGCATGTAGCCGCACACCATACCCTCTGTGGGCGTTTCCTGAATTCACGGTAAAGGTTGTTCGCTAGAACGCCTCGTATACTTTGTCGGCAATGACGTGATACTGCACCGACACCGGAATCTTGACGTCTTGACGAACACGTTTGTCTTTGGTCTTGGTTTCCACATCCAGACCAAGCTGCTCAGATCGCCGGGCGCATCGATCTGCGCGTTCAGATCGAGCCAGGGCAGCTTGAAATTAATGCCCGTGCCGGCCACTCGCTGGAACTCGCCCATGCGCTGACCACCACGGCCTCAGCAGTTCATACCTGAAAAAAACCACTCAAGATCGTCCCAGCGCAAAAATGCCCACGATCGCGGCAGTGACTAACCCCGGCATGGTATCCATCAGGAGCCTCCCAGAGAGCGGCTCATTTGTTTTGGAAAGGATTCACGCACCGCAAGAGCAGGCCCGGGAATCGCAGCCATCATAGCGGTTTTGGCCCAGCCTCTCACAGTGAGAGTTTGGACGAACGCCAGCTATGTCCTCGCTGGTCACGGCGTTATAGTAGGCGAGGGATATTTGAATGCCGAAACGAGTGCTCACCGAGGGAGAAACCGCAGTACTGACGATCATTCAGCAAGGATACGGAGCGCACAACAGCCTCGAAAAGGTCTACTTCAACCCGGGCGACGAGGCCGTCATCTTCGTGCGGTTGACCAATGGCATGTCGATCGTGCTGGCGAACCTGTCGACCCTTGCCGCACAGCGTGCCGATGGCACCATCCCGAATGATGAGGAACTCAGGAGGAAGTGGCTGCGTATGAAAGCGTGACCTGTCGCGCCGCCGAAGCGCCTGTTTACTTGCCGGTCTTTCCGCGCAAGGGCCGGGCTTTAATCTGCTGCCGGGCCTGACAACGCCGGGTTCATGCTGCGTTCGCGATGCGTTCCGTCCACACGACACCGAGCGAATGGAGGATCAGCGAGTCTCCGGGCGTCATTTTGGATGCGTCCGCGATGATCTGGTAGGCGTACGATGCTCCAGGATCCCGAGTTGCACACCACGATTCATGCGCAAGAGTGCCCTCGCAGAGCGCACAGGCGGACGGAGTTTTGATCTGGCTGCCTTTGGCTGTATTAGCATTCTTCATCGTTTTGTCCTCTGCCCACGTATTTGCTCCTGGACCAAACACGACTCTTATTTGGATGGTGAAGGGCGGGGGACGAGTGAAACTGCGGTGCAATACCGCAGGAGATACTTAGAATAAGTGTGGGATTTGGGTATAGGACCCCTGCCGCATCGGGTAAAGGCAGCAGGCGGTCATAAGTTTTGGAGGATTTGCGTGATTCGCTCCGTTGGAGGGTTCGGCTAGCGGGTGCGCAGCATTTCGTCGAGCCTCGCTTTTACTGCGGGCCATTCGTTATCCAGAATGCTGAAATAAACGGTGTCGCGCGCCCGCCCAGTTCGTGTGATGAGGTGGCGTCGCAGCGTGCCCTCTTCCTTCGCGCCGATTCGCAGAATTGCATTGCGCGACTTCTGGTTCAGCGCATCCGTCTTTAATTCCACGCGCATGCAATTCCACACTTCAAACGCATGCTTCAGCATCAAGTATTTCGCCTCCGTGTTGGTAGCCGTTCGCTGCCATTGGGGTGCAATCCATGTGGAACCGATCTCGACCCGCCGATTGATCCGGTCGATATTCATGAAGCGTGTGCTGCCGATCGTGCGCCCGGATTGCCGCGCCACGGTGGCAAACACCACGGATTCGACACGCTCCTGCTCGTCAAACGCTTTGTCAATCAATTCTTCGAAGTCGTGCCGCGTCTTCATTGGGTAGGGAATCCAGCGGAAAATGTCTTCGAGATTGTTCTCCGCAATGTCCCAGAAAAGTTCCGCATGCTCGCGTCGAAGCGGTTCCAGACGAACCACCGAACCTTCCAGGACTACCGGTAGGACAATCTTCAAGGGAGCAATTTCCAAATTCATGCCTTCCTTTCGCTTAGCCGCTTTCGAATCATTATCTTGCATCTTGTATCCTTTTCAGGCATCAGTAGTACGACGCGGTTGTGCGGGGTTCCATTTCTCTCGGATTCGACCCATAACCGGGTAGCTTTGCGGTGTTAACCTCTAATGAGTTCATACGTCCAACAGGCGGCTATGCGACAGCTACAACAATGTTGTCAGGAGAACGTTCGGTGAAGGCGCACTGTCTTCCATTCTCCCAAATCCCGCATACCTCGCGCCTCTTTATTGACTTCCTGACGTATTCTCCAAAGGTAAAGCCCTTCTATCCGAGATCACCTCATATTGCGGAATGGCTGAAACAAGAAGCCTCGAAAATTTCCTACGATTCCTCGCGCCGCGAACGCGTCGCGGCAATTCTTGAGCGGCAAAACAAATCCTGGGACGCATCGCCGAAAACGCTGGCCAATCTTGATCGTCTGCGCAGCGGCGCGTCCGTAGTGGTGACGGGGCAGCAGGTCGGTCTTTTCGGTGGCCCCATGTTCGCCATTTACAAGGCGCTCACCGCGGTCAAACTCGCGGAAGAGGCTACGGCCGCCGGAGTCGATGCTGTGCCTGTTTTCTGGCTGGCAACTTACGACCACGACCTCGCCGAAGTGAACCATGTTTCCGTACCGGGACCGGACGGCGCTCTCCAGGTGCTCACCACGCCCAGCCACGATGTTCCCGGAGCGCCCGTCAGCGCTGTGCGGCTGGGTGACGAAATTCTGCCTCTGGTGGAACAAGCCACAACGCTGCTCGGCGATTGCGAGGCGGCGCGGGCTCTGCGTGAGTCGTATCGTCCAGGAGCGTCACTGGGAACGGCCTTCGCGCGTTTCTACGCCCGCGTGTTTGCGGAATGGGGTGTGATTCTGCTCGACGCCTCCGACGATGAACTCGACCGCATAGCTGAGCCGATTTATCGCGCCGCGGTTGAGCGTGCCGATGAACTGGACGAAACGTTGTTAGCGCAGGGAAAGGCCCTCGAGGCCGCTGGCTATCACCAGCAGGTGAAAGTGACATCGTCGTCGGTATTGCTTTTTACTTTGCGAGAGGGCGCACGCACGCCGATTCACCGCAGCGGAAACGGGGAAGCGGTCGAGTTCGTAATCGGCGCCGATGCGGCAGCAGAGAAAATCTCGCAACCGGAATTGCTAAGACGTATCAGTTCCCACCCGGAGCGATTCAGCCCGAACGTCCTGTTGCGACCGATCGTTCAGGATTATCTGCTACCAACGCTCGCATACACTGGAGGAGCGGCCGAAGCTGCTTATTTCGCTCAGGCCGCAGCTGTATATGAGGCTTTGCTTGGCCGCGTAACGCCCATCATCCCGCGCTTTTCGGCCACCCTGGTTGAGCCTAAGATGCAGCGTCTGATCGAGCGTCACGGAATCAACGTGCCAGACGTGTTCAGTGGTCCTGAAGCTTTACGCCGGTTGCTCGCAGAGCGCGGACTGCCCGAAGATCTGCAGGCCGCCCTGGAAGCCGCGCGAAAATCCGTGGATTCACATCTGGCCGATGTGAAAGAGAAGCTCGTGAAACTCGATCGCACTCTGGTGGATGCCGCGGAAACTGCTCGATCGAAGATCGAACACCAACTCGAACGTCTGCACTCCCAGGTTGCGCGCGCGGAAGCGTTGAAGAGCGAACTGGTAACCCGCCACGCGGAAATTCTGAGTCAGGCTCTCTATCCCGATAAAGGTTTGCAGGAACGTGGGATCGGCGGCATTTACTTTCTGGCGCGCTACGGCGAAGAATTCCTGCACCGACTGTATGACGGCATCCAGCCCGACTGTCATGATCACCAGATCGTGGAGCTGTAGTCGCGGCACTCGGCGTTATTTCTGATTCTGCAAGGTTTCAATTTGTCCTCGTAGCCCAGCGTAGTTCGCATCGTTGGGGGCGCCGTGACTCTGCCGGACGAGATTGCCCGCGCGGTCAAGGAGCACGAGGTAAGCCTCGTCCGGCTCTTTGTAATGCACCACCTTCTTAAGTTCTGCTTCGCCTTGAAGGATGGGAACAAAGTGGTCGCGCAAACCTTCTGGCACACCCTTCTTTATCCCGGAAATCACCATTTTGCGGACGAATCGTGGAACGTCTTCAAGAACGGGTAACTGATAAAGAGCGAAATCCGGTCGCGCTCTAAAGTCAGCTTGAAGCTTGTTCGCCCATGCGCTGGTCGGGACTTTCGAAGCCTTGGAAAATCCGAAGATGAGGACGGTAACTCTACCCGCAGCGGCGTCGGGCAGCACAATTTTGTGTCCGGCGAGGCTCTCTCCCTCAATCTTTGGCATCTCCGGTGCACTCTGTGCCAGCGACAAAGCAACGAATGTGAGGCCGCAAACAACGACCGTGATCGCCGAGAAATGTCCTTTGTGCATAAGCGCAATGTCACTGCGAAGCGAGCCTTCTCACGGTTTTCTATTTGCTCTCGGCGGTTGCCAGATAAGTTCCTAACCCGATCATGATTGCGCCCGTGACCGTTCTTTGCCGACGGCGAAAGGCGGACGATGAGCGAATGCGCTCCCCGACGGGCCCAGCCAGCGCGATCACAATCAGATCCGCGGTTGTGTTCATCACGACCGAAGTCGTCCCCAGCACAACGAACTGCAAGAACACGTGACCGCCCGCGCGGTTCACGAACTGCGGAATGAACGAGAGGAAGAAGAGCGCGGTCTTGGGATTGAGAACCTCAGTCGCGATGCCCTGCCACAGCGGATTGCGGGCGGGTTTGAGGTTCGGCGGAATCGCGTCATCCGTGTTGACCTTATCTTTCCGCGCGTCAAGAATCATGCGCACGCCCAGAAAGCACAGGTAAGCCGCGCCAACGTACTTCACGGTGGCGAATGCCACTGCTGATTTCGCAAGAACGATCGACACGCCCAGCGCCGCCGCGAAGACATGCCCCATGCCGCCGAGAAACGTGCCGAACGCCGACAGCACTCCCTCGCGCTTCCCGCCGGCCAGGCTGCGCGCGAGAACATACAGCATTCCAGGGCCCGGCGCGATCGCCAGCAGTACGGCCGCGGTGAGAAACAGAAGCAGTCGAGTGAAATCAAACATGTTACGCCAGCCTCCTCTGTTATTGCTTGAGCCAGTCCTCCAGATCAGCGAGAGCCTCCACGCGCGGAAACTCACGCCCGCGATACGTTCCAGCCACGTCGAACACTACTGCCTGCATTCCCGCCTTGCAGGCTCCGACATAGTCGACCGAATATATATCGCCCACGTATAGGCTCTCGGTTGGCCGAGCCTTCATCTCGCGGAGCGCAGCTTCGAAAATCGCTGAATGCGGCTTTTCATACCCCACGTTCCCCGAATCTGTGATGCTTTGAAAGCAATCCAGGATTCCGCAGCGCTCTAGCACGGCGTCGATCTTGCCATCGGAATTGGAAATCACTGCCATTGCGTACTCTTTGCGAAGCCGCCCCAGTGCGTCGCGGGTGCCGGGCAGGATCTGATCCCAGTTGGAAGAGTCTTGCGTATTTTTCACCAGTGCGTCGCGTACGCCTTCATCCAAGGCGTCGAGATCCTGCAACAGATAGGTGTGGAACGTCCACCAGAAGCCGTGGTCAACCCTGCCCTCCATCAGTCCCTGATCAAATTCCTGCTTCGTGCGCCGTTCGAGAGCCTGCCAGGCCTCGAGGGGGGGATGGCGATCTTTCGGCAGGGGCGCGAGTATGCGAGCTCGATTGGGAAAGAGCAACGTGTTGCCGACGTCGAAGAAAATGAAGCGGCATCTTGCCATGAATCCATCTTAACCAAGTCGACGCATGGGGCGCGCGGTTTATCAGGAGGCTGCCTGCTTCGCGGCAGAGGTGAACC
>CAZILJ010000766.1:0-3610 GCA_964539915.1 uncultured Acidobacteriaceae bacterium
CAGTAGCGGCTCGCTTAGCGCCGCAAAATAGCCCGCGCCCACCCACTCCCTGATCACCGGCTGTTGTACTGCTGGCGCCCCCGGCGACTCTTGCGCAGTCCATTGCTTAGCTTCATCTTCATCTTCAAGCGAAAAAGGCGCCTGCGCCGCCAGGGCGACGCTTCGCACCGTGCCGGCGGTCTTGAGCTGGTCGGGAATTCTCTCGAATAGAGCTTGCGCTTTATCCGGCGCGTAGCCATCTCGCGCCGGGTCGATGGAAAGCAGATACATCGTATGTGGATCGAATTTTGTTTGGACGCTGCTCACGACGTTAAATCCCATTACGAGGAACCCGGTGATCAGCAGCAGCATGAGGGACACCGCAACCTGGACCACGATCAGCAAGTTGCGGAGACCGAAGCGCCGGTAACCAGGTAACTGAAGCGCCGAGCCTTCTTTGAGCGCCGGGGCCAGATCGGCTTTCGTCGCCCGCAGGGCAGGCACCAAGCTAAATCCGACGCCACCCACGATCGCGAGGGCGAACACAAAAATGGCTGCGTGCCAATCCAGAGTTGACTCGGGTTCAACAGGCACCGCCGTCGGAAGAGTGAATTTAGATCTCAATATAGACAAGCCATACGCCAGCGCGAATCCTGCGACGCCGCCCAAAAGGGAGAGCAAAATGCCTTCACTTATCATTTGCCGGACAAGACGAAAACGGCTGGCCCCAATCGACAGGCGAACGGCCAATTCTTTTCGGCGATTGGCTCCGCGCGCGAGCAGCATGTTTGCCAGATTCATGCACGCAATGGTCATAATCAGCCCCATGAGCACGACAAAGAAGCCGATCAGCGCGGACTTCACATTCCGGGGAAGCGGCACCATGGTTCCGGCCGAAAGAAGGGTCACGCGTCTGCCGTTGTCTTTGTCCGAGCGCACTGGAGCAAAACGATCCTGCTCGTCAAGACGACGGGTAATCGCGTCGAGAGCGGCTTCCGCGGACTCCAGGGCGACGTGGGGCGCCAGGCACATCATGGCGAAGAACTCCCGTGCATTGCGCTGATGCAAAACGTCGTTGGCAAGCTCAGGTGCGAGCGCGGGCGGCGCCGTGACCGGTACAAACAGCTCTGCTGGATTTATGGAAAGAGCACCATTGAAACCCTTCGGAGTAACCCCCACGATGGTCGCGGGTTGCCCGTTCAGGCGGAGCGTTTGCCCCACCACGTCGGGACTCGAGTTGAGACGATTGCGCCAGAAACGATCGCTGATCACTACCACGGGTGCGTCGCCGGACTTGTCAAGTTCGGCGCCGAGCACTCGTCCGATCTGCGATGGGACGCCGAGCACGGAAAAATAATCTGCGGAAACCAGTTGCCCGAAGACGCGCTGCGGTTTGGCATTCCCGTTATCCTGGAAAGTGACATTGAACGGAACTCCGGTCTGAAATGCGGCAACCCCGCTGAACAGGCTCTTTTGATCCCGATATTGTTCGATGGAGTAATACGACACAGGCTTTTCAGGCATCACCAAACGTTCAGCATTCGCCGCTGCCGGCAACTCCCGAAAGATAGACTGCCATTTCGAGCTGAACAGGTTCGTGGTCAACCCCATTCCGAGTCCCATCGAAATAATGCCCACCAGCGCGAAGCCTGGCGACTTGATCAGAGCCCGCATCGCATACCGCATATCGCGGCGCATTTCGCTCAGGTATTCGAGCGGAACCCGAACCGCAATGTCCGCGACCAGGCGTATCAGCCCAATGGCGCCATGCCGTTTGGCAATGTCGCCGACGACGTCCTCGCCGAGTTGCATCACCTCGGCGCCGTAGGCCATTTTGAATTCCTGAGGAAATGCCCGTGCCAAAAGCCGGTAAATACGCCATGCGATATTCATTGCGTCACCATGACTTGCTTTTGAATGATGCGAACCAGTTCCTGTAGCCGCTCGCACTCCGCGCTGAGCGCACGCTTGCCGAGCGGCGTGAGCCGGTAATAGCGGCGGCGCGCGTCATCCAATTCCGGCGCGGGCCGTTCGTCGGACTCCTCGATCAGTTCTGCCTCGATCAGGCGCTTGATCGTGCCATACAGTGTCGCCGGCCACAACCGCACTTTTCCCTCCGTGCGAGTCAGGACTTCCTGCATGATTCCGTAGCCATGCTGTTCCCCACCCGCAAGCGAGAGCATGATGTGAAACCACTGGGTCTTGAGCGGGATGAATTCTTGAGGATCGGTTTTTTTCATACGGATAGCATATGTATATTAAACGATATATATATGTCAACGACTATATACTCAGGACTCTAGTGACCGAATCTTCAATAAGCGGCGAGTCCGGGACTATAATCGCGACGCCATCGCCGACGAGTTCCCTCAACGTCGCAACAAAACCCTGGGGGTGACACATGCCCGTCAAGCAAGGAAGCCTTGAACTGCTCGAGCATCCCGCATCGAAAGAACTCCTGCAATCGAAGATCCCGGCCCGCCTAGCCTATGTCTGGACCGATGGCACGCCCCGGGTGGTTCCGATCTGGTTCCACTGGAGCGGGCGAGAAATCGTGATGGCGACTCCCTCAAAGGCTCCGAAGCTGAAGGGGCTGGCGAAGAATCCTAAGGTGGCGCTCACGATTGATGAGAACACCTTTCCGCATAAGGTGCTGCTGGTGCGCGGCTCGGTGCGACTGGAAACGGTGAATGGCGTGGTGCCTGAATACGCGATGGCTGCAGAACGCTACTTCGGACCCGAGCAGGGAAAAGCCTGGGCTGGACAAATGGCGTCGATGGTGAAGGATCAGGGTATGGTGCGAATCACGATCACGCCGGAGTGGGTGGGCCTGCTCGACTTTCAGACCCGGTTTCCGAGCGCACTTCCGCTGTGAGTAGTCGTGAGATGCAGGCTTTGTCGCAGTCCCTGCTTGCTGTGTGAGCACTCAGGCTGCATACTCAGGCCACTGAGCGCGGGTTGGTTCCAAGATCTGAATCGGATGGACTAAAACTAAAGCGCAGAGTTGGAAATCGAGTGTCAAGGTCTCAAAAAGGCTCTTGCCTCCTTGGAAAGGTCTTACCACATCATGCTTGAAGTTTTAGGCGAAGCGCTTGGCCTCAAGACTCAAGAGATCGAAGGACCTTCGAAGCGAGTGACGGTGTTCACAATTTGCATCGCCCGTGCCATGGGCCTTTCGCGCGAGCATATAAACCCGATTGCTCGCGGAGCGAGTCTTCCATGACGTAGGGAAGATGGCGATCCCCGACCGCATTCCCCGAAAGCCCGTCCCCTGACGCCGGACGAAACCGCAATCATTCGCCAGCACTGCATTCGCCGTTATGAACTGGTGCACGAAATTCCATTTCTTGCCGACGCTGCCGAGATTGTTTACTCCCACCACGAACGGTACGACGGCGCTGGTTATCCCCGTGGATTTTCCCTGCCGGACAACGTATGGTCGGACCTAACCAAAGAAATCCAGTCGGAAGCGTCGATGCGGATGCAATCTCCACTACCAACGATGTAGCAGGGTGCTCGCATATTGATCTGTTCCCTGTCGTAAAGGGCTAGCAAGCGTGTGGGATTGGCTTGTTCGAGCCTTGCGCAATTGAGCGGTTCTCAGCTTGACGTAGCGGAAGAATCGTGGGGT
>CAZILJ010000767.1:0-9893 GCA_964539915.1 uncultured Acidobacteriaceae bacterium
TTCTGATGCTGGCATGGAAAATCGCGCCGGCGCTGGCAACGGGAAACACGGTGGTGCTGAAGCCCGCCGAGTTTACTCCGCTGTCGGCGCTTGCATTTGCCGAGCTCTGTCAGGAGGCGGGATTGCCTGCGGGAATCGTGAACATCGTGACCGGAGACGGCTCAACCGGCGAGGCGCTCGTAAAGCATCCCGATGTCGACAAGATTGCGTTCACCGGATCGACCGAAGTTGGACGCGCCATCCGGAGCGCAACCGCGACAAGCCACAAACGTCTTTCGCTTGAACTCGGAGGCAAGTCGCCGTTCATCGTCTTCGAAGACGCGGACCTGGACAGTGCGGTCGAAGGTCTCGTCGACGGAATCTGGTTCAACCAGGGACAAGTGTGCTGCGCAGGTTCACGCCTGTTGATGCAGGAGAGCATTGCGGAGACGTTGATGTCGAAGATTCGCGACCGCATGAGCAGCCTGCGCATCGGTGATCCTCTCGACAAGGCGATTGACATCGGCGCCATCGTTGCACGCGTGCAACTGGAGCGCATCGAGCGGATGGTGGCACAGGGCGTCGCCGAGGGAGCGACCTGCTGGCAACCGAAAGTTGAGTTGCCCTCGCAAGGTTTCTATTTTCCGCCGACGCTCTTGAGCAATGTGCAGCCGACATCGATCGTCGCTCAGCAGGAGATCTTCGGTCCGGTTCTTGCGGCGATGACTTTTCGCACACCGAAGGAAGCGGTGGAACTCGCGAACAACACGGTCTATGGATTGGCGTCGTGCGTTTGGAGCGAGAACATCAATGTAGCGCTGCATGTGGCCGGACAACTCAAAGCCGGTGTTGTGTGGGTGAACTGCACCAACTTGTTCGATGCGGCCTGCGGCTTTGGCGGATACCGCGAAAGCGGATACGGACGGGAGGGCGGCAAAGAAGGCTTGCTCGAATACATGGAGCCGACATGGTTCAAGCACGCTCCGATACTTGCTTCCAATGGCGCTGCCCCTGCCGCTGTCGAGGAGAACAATGACACCAGCACGCCGGCCATCGATCGCACGGTGAAGCTGTATATCGGGGGGAAGCAAGCACGTCCCGACTCTGGCTACAGCATGGAAGTGCGTTCGCCCGATGGACGACTGTTGGGTGAAGCTCCCCTGGGCAATCGCAAAGATATCCGCAACGCCGTGGAAGCGGCTCGCAAGGCCGAAGCCTGGACAAAAGCGACAGCACACAATCGCGCTCAGGTTCTGTATTACTGCGCTGAGAACCTCGCCCAGCGGCGCGGCGAGATCATTGGCCGACTCGCTGCGGCAGTCGGCGAGAAGCAGGCCGCTGCGGAAGTCGATCTCGGCATCGAGCGCATCTTTACGTATGCCGCATGGGCCGACAAGTTCGACGGCGCGGTGCACAATCCCCCCTTCCGTAACATCGCAATCGCGATGAACGAAGCGATTGGAGTTGTGGGTGTGATCTGCCCTGCGGAGGCGCCGCTGCTCGGTTTTCTGTCGCTCGTGATGCCACTGCTCGCCGCAGGCAATGACGTAATTGCCGTTCCGTCGGAGCGATATCCGCTGATCACCGCCGACCTCTATCAGCTTTTTGACACCAGTGATCTCCCTGGCGGTGCCATTAATATCGTGACCGGCTACGTTTCGCAGCTATTGAAGACTCTGGCGGAACACGACGACGTTGATGGGATTTGGTGTTACGGAGACGAAAAAACGGTCGCCGCGGCGAAGGCCATGTCCACCGGCAACCTGAAGCAGGTTTGGACAAACGAGGGGCGCGTCATCGATTGGTTCAACCCGACACTGGCGGAAGGGCGCTGGTTCCTCGAGCATGCCACTCAGGTGAAAAATATCTGGGTTCCATACGGCGAATAATCGTTTCTGCGCGGGTTGCATTTGTTGCGGCCCGGCGCTAGCATAACTTGAGTCGCTCCGCCGCTTCGCTCTCTCTCGCGCAAATAGTTTCGACCAAGGAGGACTTATGGGCATCGCAGTTTCCCCGCAAATTCATCCGCAAGTCGCCGAGTTCATCGACAAACCACGACGAATGTTGATCAACGGAAGCTGGGTCAACGCCGCTTCCGGAAAGACTTTTCCGACATACAATCCCGCTACCGGAGAAGTTCTCGCTCACGTCGCGGAAGGCGATCGCGAAGACATCAATCAAGCGGTCAAGGCTGCTCGCAACGCCTTTGACAACGGCCCGTGGCGCCGCATGACCGCCTCCGAGCGAGGCCGTCTCATATGGAAATTGGCTGATCTGCTAGAGCAACATACCGAAGAGTTCGGCTACATCGAAAGCCTCGATAACGGCAAGCCCCTGAACATCGCCAAGGCTGCAGATGTTCCCCTGGCAGTGGATCTGTTCCGCTACATGGCGGGATGGGCAACTAAGATTGAAGGCAATACGATTCCACTGTCGGTGCCCTACACGCCCGGCGCAAAGTATCTTGCGTATACGCTGCGAGAACCAGTTGGTGTCGTCGGCCAAATCATCCCGTGGAACTTCCCGCTGCTGATGGCGGCGTGGAAACTTGGTCCCGCCCTGGCTACGGGCTGCACGGTAGTATTGAAGCCCGCCGAGCAAACTCCGCTTTCCGCGCTGCGTCTCGGCGATTTGATCGTGGAGGCCGGCTTCCCCGAGGGCGTTGTCAACATCGTTCCGGGTTATGGGGAGACCGCAGGGGCAGCGCTGGCTGCTCATCCCGACGTAGATAAAATTGCCTTCACCGGTTCCACTGAAGTCGGCAAGTTGATCGTCCACGCCGCGACCGGTAATCTCAAGAAAGTATCGCTGGAGTTGGGTGGCAAGTCGCCGAACGTCGTATTCAAAGACGCCGATCTCGACAGCGCCATCCCCGGGTCCGCCAGCGCAATCTTCTTCAACCACGGCCAGTGCTGCTGCGCAGGTTCGCGTTTGTATGTCGAGAAGTCGATTTACGATCAAGTGGTGGAAGGTGTCGCCGAGCAGGCCCGGAAAATTAAAGTGGGCTCCGGTCTTGACCCTGAGACGCAGATGGGTCCTCTCGTTTCCGAGGAACAGATGAATCGTGTTTGCGGATATTTGGAGGCGGGATTCTCCGAAGGAGCAAAAGCCGTTGCCGGCGGCCACAAGGCCGGTAACCGCGGATACTTCGTCGAACCCACGGTACTCGTGAATACGCGGGACAACATGAAAGTTGTGCAGGAAGAAATCTTCGGACCGGTTGTGACGGCGATGCCGTTTACGGATCCGGAGGAGATCATTCCTCGCGCCAACGACAGCGACTACGGTCTGGCTGCTGCCGTCTGGACGCGTGACATAGGCAAAGCGCATCGCATGGCGGAACAGCTGCGCGCCGGCACCGTCTGGATCAACTGCTACAACATCTTTGACGCGGCCATGCCCTTCGGCGGCTACAAACAGTCCGGTTGGGGACGAGAGATGGGACACGACGCTCTCAACCTGTATACCCAAACGAAAGCAGTCTGTACGCGGATCGCTTAGGCTTGCAGTTTAAGAAAACTCAAGGACGGTGAGTTGAACCCACCGTCCTTGAGTTTTGATGATCGACTATCCGAGCCTTGTGATTTTCTATTTCTCCATCAGCAGGACTTTTTCCGCCTCATCGATCTCGGTCAGCTTGACCTCGATCACTTCGTTCGTCGTGGTCTGCACGTTGCGGCCAACGTAGGTCGCTTCGACGGGAATCTCCCGATGTCCGCGATCGATTAGCACGCACAACTGCACTCTCCGCGGCCTGCCGTGTGAAAAGAGAGCGTCCAGCGCAGCGCGGGTCGTGCGTCCCGTGAAAAGAACGTCATCGACGAGCACAATGTTCTTGTCCTCGATCTCAAAACCAATCTCCTTCTCCTGCACCACCGGTTTCGGCCCCAGCGTTGAGAGATCGTCGCGGTAAAACGTGATATCCAAAGTTCCGACAGGCACCTTGGCGTTCTCAATACGAGTAATGATCTTACCCAGTCGCTCCGCGATCGGAACTCCACGGCGGCGAATGCCGACAAGACCTAAACCTTCGATCCCGCCATTCTTTTCCACGATTTCATAAGCTAGCCGCACCAGCGTGCGTTCGATTTCAGATGCGGACATGAGTTGTGCCTTCTGGCGAAGGCCGGTCTTGCCTTTAGGATTTTTTGCATTCATTCCTTATGCCTCAGCAGCCATGAAGCCGGCTACTCAATGTAGTCAACGGGCTCCTGCAGGTCAAGAGTGCGTAGATAACACACAAGTTAAACGGATTGCTCAAAGAGGAAGTTCATGCGCTTGGCTGGTCGACAATTTCCACAGCTTCGGGAGCAACTTCCAGAGCAGCCTGCTCGGACGGGCACTGGGTTCTTATTAGGCGTGCGAATGGACCATTGCCCTCTCGCACTGACATCAGATTGATGCCTTCAGGATTTTGCCCCGCGGCATCGTTCGACACAATTCCCACACTCTGGTTTCTACCGAGAGCCTTGGATCGATAGAGGGCTGCATCCGCCAGTGCAATCGACTCTTCCGCACAGAGAGCTTCAAACGCGTCCCGGCTCCAGGGGTACGCGGCCCACCCAACGGAACAAGTTTTATGCAATGTGACTCCCTGACCCAGATGGAACGGGGCCGACGCCATGACTTCCAAAATACGGCTGCAGAATGCGGGGGTTCCGGAATGATCGGTCGAACGGCTCATAATCAGAAATTCTTCTCCGCCCCAACGCACTAGAACGTCGGACTTGCGAACGACCGTGGAAAGCCTTTCTCCCACGAGTTGAAGCAGTTTATCGCCCACGGGATGGCCATGCCGGTCATTCACTTCCTTGAAAAAATCCATGTCGACCATGATGAAGACCAGATCGCGATGATCCATCTTCAGGGCCTCGCTTCCGGCCGCACGCTGATAGTCTCGCAAGACGCGACCGGCTTCGGCCGTGAGGATCTCTTCCAGATAGCGTCGATTCCATAGTCCGGTCAGCACATCCGTAAATGAGATTTCCTCCAACTCCAGATTCTTCCTTTGCAGTTCCAGGCTATGCCACCGCAGGGAATGCTCCTTATTCTCCAGTTCGTCCTTGAGGCGGCACATTTCATCCAGGTTGTGACGAGACGATCGCAGAAGGCTGAGCAACTCCTGATCGAGCAAATGTTGTTTGAGAAATACCAGCATGCCCATCACGAGCATAACTGCGACCGTCAGCAGCAGTCGGTAGGTGCGAACACTTTGCGGCGCAGCGCCGCCGAATTGAGCCCATGCCATCATCAGAGGCGTCATGAAGACAGCTAGCATGGCTAGCCGCGCTTTCCAGATTCCAAAGCCGCGAGTAGGGGATTCGACCGGAGGAGTCTGCGTTGCCGTCTCGCGCGGTAGAAACCCCATCCTCACGAACCATGCCATTCCCGCGACAAGAGGCACGTCGAACAGACTACCCGTGTGGTAGAGGTGCAAGTCGATGGCTTCACTCGCGATTAACGATGCGACACAATAGATCAGGGTTGCGGTGAATAGATGAAAATAGACAACGCGCCAGGTTCCGCGGCTCTGCCGCCAAACCAGCATCAAGGCAACCGCCAGCGCCAGCTCTTCGCTAACGTAGAGCAGGTCGAAACTTCTGCCATACACGCCTTCGATGGGGTAAACGTACTGCCAGGGGATTACGACAAACAGATACAGGAAGAGCCACCATGTGAAGAGAAGTGCGAAATCAAGCGTTCCTGCCCGAAGCGAACGGTCATTCTCCTGAAGATGAGGTTGGACCGCGACTGCCGCCATCATGGGAACAATATGCAGAAAGAGAATAACGTCCCCGACAAATGGATTGGGCACCTCATGCCGCGAGAACACTTCCATGTACGTCCACATGAGTTGAGAGGCTAGCCACATCGCCAAACCCGACCCCAAAAGCGCCCAGAATAACCTGGCCTTGGGGGAGCCCTTCCTCACATTGGAAAGAACCGCGACGGTTGCGCAAAGCAGAATGATATTTTGCAGGATGTCGCCACAGGCCGTGAGAGCAAATCCGCGTGGTACCAGGAGCGACACAAAGACGTGGACGCACACCACGAGGCACACAATGGCCGTCCACCTGCGCGCGTTCGCGTCCGGAGAATCTCCCACGTTGAAGATTGTATGGTTCCTGGAACTGGTTTCCGAGTTACAGAGGTAACGCACGGACGGCGGGAGAGGACAGTCGGTCCGCTACGAAAGTACGCGAGAAAGGTGCTGCGAGAAGAGATAAACGTCGCGATATGAGTTATATAGAGGCACCGCGGCGACCCGAAAAATATCCGGCTCCCGCCAGTCCCCGATCACTCCCGCCGCAGCCAAGCGGTCACAGATCTTGCGGCCATCGCTTGGTAACCGGATGGACAGCTGAGCCCCTCGTCGCCCCGGCTCGCGCGGCGTGATGATGGAAAACTTCGGCGAAGCGTTCTGGCAGAGTAGGAATTCCATGTATCCAGTGAGGGAGACGCTCTTAGCACGTAGGCATTCCAGACCCGCCTCAGAAAAAATCTCCATCGCGGCGCGAAGAGCGGCCAGCGCCAGAATCGGAGGATTGCTCAATTGCCAGCCTTCCGCGCCTTCGATCGGATCAAACTCAGGCCCCATCCGGAACCGGGACGTCTCATTGTGCCCCCACCATCCTGCGAACCGCCGCAGTTCCCACACGCGCGCATGACGTTCGTGTACAAAACATCCACCGACGCATCCCGGACCACCATTCAGATATTTGTAACTGCACCATACCGCAAAATCCGGCCCCCAGTCATGAAGCCGCAGCGGTATATTCCCGACAGCATGGGCAAGATCAAAACCGACGACGCATCCTTTCTTGCGACCTGCTTTCGTGATTTCTGCCATGTCGAAGAGCTGCCCAGTGCCATAATTCACTCCCCCAACCAGAATGAGTGCAATCGAGTCACCCTCGCGTTCAATCAAAGAGTGGACGTCTTCATCGCGCATACAAAACTCGCCGTTCCGCGGCGTGAGTTCAAGAAGCGACGAAGCAGGGTCAAATCCGTGAAACCGGATTTGAGAGTTGACCGCATACTGATCTGAGGGAAAAGCGCCGCGCTCGATGAGAACTTTGTGCCTCTTGGCCGTGGGACGGTAGAACGAAGCCATCATAAGATGCAAATTCACCGTCAGCGAATTCATCACCACAACTTCGATCGGCTGGGCCCCGACCAGGGTCGCGGTTTGCTCAGTCAGCAGCCGGTGATAGGGCATCCACGGGCGCTGTGCATGAAAATGTCCTTCCACGCCGAGTCTCGCCCAGTCCGCGAGTTCTTGTTCGAGATAAGAACTTACCTTCTTCGGCTGAAGTCCCAAGGAGTGTCCGCACAGATAAATGCAGTCCTCGCCCGTTCTAGCCTTTGGTATGAGAAAACGACTACGAAAGTGCGCTACAGGATCGCGCGCATCCATCGCCGTCGTAAAGTCTTCGCCCGACTGGTAGTCAGGACTCGTCACGAAGCCAGCTCCAACGGTGTAAGTCCGCTTCGAATCAACTTATCGGCCTTATTCCAATCGAGGTCTTCGACGCGCTCGATCGAATCGCAGAGTTCCGAGAGCATGCGGTCCTGTGATTGTCCGCGGTCGAACGCCGTCGCGTACGGAATGCGATGAAACGTGACCATCGCGTACTTGGGCACAAAAAGCTGCGGATATTTTGCTTCCAGCGCCAGTTCCACTTTCTTGCGAAACAAAAATCGCGGGTCGGCCACTCGATCTCTCATCTCCACAAAGTTCTCGACGGCCATGTCGGCAATTGCATCAGTGTTGATCTTTCGCGCCTTTTCGAATTCCTGAAAAATAAGTTGCCAGTCTGCCCCGTGCCGGTCGAGGAGTTCCAGAAGGCACGAGCAATCCTCAAAACCGCAATTGATTCCCTGTCCAAAGAAAGGAACAATCGCATGCGCCGCGTCCCCCAGCAGCAAAGCCCTGCCATCGACGTGCCACGGTGAACACTTGATCGTCACCATGGCGCCGATGGGATTTGCGGAAAAGTTATCAGCCAGATCTGGCATCAGCGGGATCGCATCTGGAAATCGCAACCGGAAAAACTCGATCACTGCAGAAGGCGTTGTCAATCGGGCAAAGCTGTCGGGTCCCTCAAATGGCAGAAACAGAATGCACCCAAATGTTCCATCGATGTTGGGCAAGGCAATCAGCATGTGGTTGCCCCGGGGCCAGATGTGAAGTGCGTTCGTTTCCAGAGCGTGCTTTCGATTGGGGCCGGCTGGAATCGTGAGTTCCTTGTAGCCGTAGTCGAGATACTGCTGAGAAAAGTTGAAGCGGCCGTGCTTCAATATTTCGTTGCGAATCACCGATACCGCGCCGTCGCATGCGATGACGACGCCCGAGTTCAGTTCCCGGTCGGCGCCGGTGCGCTCATTTCTTAACTGAATTGCTCCTGTCTTGAGATCGATTCCAGTGCAGCGTTCTTCGAAGCAGATTTTCACGCCCAGTTGCTCGGCAGCGTTCATCAAGGCCATATTCAGATCGGACCGGGAAATTGAGTTGATGACTTCAGATTCGTCCTTCCCGTAGGGCTGAAATGTAAGTTCGGCCGTGGCCGAGTGCATCATCCTTCCCTTCATTGGAATGATGATCTTTCGCATCTCGTCCCATAGGCCGGCTTGGGCGAGGGCGTGGATCCCTCGGGTAGACAGGGCTAGATTGATCGACCGGCCGGCACTCGTCCGGACGCGTCGCATATCGGGCCGCCTCTCGTAGATATCGACCCGAAAACCGCGCTTGACCAAGCCGAGCGCCAGCAACGGACCGTTAAGGCCGGCGCCAATCAATGAAACGGTTTCGGCTTTGCCAGTCATGAAAAACGGATCAGGAACGACGAGGTCGGCCAGTTATTCCGTCAGCAGCGTCCGCGCTTCCCACAATTCCGGGAAAAATTTCTTATCCAACGTATGTTTCAAATATGACGATCCTGGTGTTCCTCCGGTTCCCATGCGGACGCCAATTACGCGCTCCACGAGTTGAATGTGCCGCAGTCTCCAGCTCACTACCAGTTCGTCAAACTCCGTGAGCCGCTCGCACACGTCAATCCAGTCGCGATTACTACGCTCATCCCGGTAAAGAGATAAGATGGCCCGGGCCCGAGCCTCGAATCTTTCACGCTCGGTCGCGTTTTCCTCGAACCGCAACTTGCCCATGGCCTTCAACGAATCGAAGAACACATCGTGGAGCGAGGGCTCCCGCAATCTGCGCTCCAGTTGTGCGTGTGCTTCTGGAGTGGGCTTATGATAGCGCAGCATTTTCTCGTCCTTCAGGCCGCAGAGGAACTCCAATTCGCGAAACTGTTCCGATTGAAATCCGCTGGCCGGTTCCAGTTTCCCGCGAAACGCCATGAAGTGTGTCGGCAGCATGGTTTCGAGGATCGTAAATTGCTCGACGAGTACTCGGGTGATCTCCGTGCAACGACGCAGCAGACGCGCCGCTTCATATACCTCGTCGCGTGAGTTGGGATTCGTCCCTGCTCCCCGCAGGTTGGCTACCACCGCGTCCAGGTCGTGCAACAGTTCTCGAAACCACAACTCGTAAGTCTGGTGCACGATGATGAACAATAACTCATCGTGATGTTGCGGCGAAGATTGTGGATGTTGAAGCTGCAGTAATTCCGGAACCTTAAGATAGGAACTGTAGGTGAGCCGCTCGCCCTGCGATACGGTCGGCAGCGGATTCAATGAAGACGTTGCTTGCTCAGCCGCCGCCTCTTTTTGCAGATTAAGAAATTCAAGCGCGTTCCCGCCCAGCAAAAGTTCTTTTGCAGGTTTCGGCAAATCAGTCCTGCGAATCAACGTTCCCACCCGATGTTCACCGAGCGGAAACGGATAGTCTGAACCCAGCATCACGCGGCCAGTTCCCATGGTTCCCACCAGGAATTGCAGCGCTCGCTCGTCAA
>CAZILJ010000768.1:0-3091 GCA_964539915.1 uncultured Acidobacteriaceae bacterium
GTTCCCGGTCGCACCAACGGAAGCGGCGTCTCCGGGCCTCCTTCCACAGGCACCTGCCAAATTTCGGGCTCCGCCATCGGATTCTTGGCGTAATAGACGAACTTACCATCTAGCGACTCCAGGGCTGCGTGTCCGCCATGATGCGTCATCTGAACCGGAAGACCGCCCGTTGCTGGCATCTTCCATACCTGCCAGTCTCCCGCGCGTTGCGAAGCGAAATAAATCCACTTTCCGTCGCGAGACCAACTCGGGCACACGCTGTGAAACGCGTCTGCCGTCAAAGTCTGTGGCGCGCCACCGTGCAGGTTCATGGTGACGATCTTGCTTCCGTTCGGCGTTGCTACGTCGAATGCTACCGACTGGCTATCGGGCGACCACCGAGGCGTGCCCGCACCGCCCACCGCGCTTAACTGGAATCCATTGCTTCCATCCCGGTTGCTCACCCAGATCTCCATCGTTCCGGAACGATCTGACATATAGGCGAGTTTCTTGCCGTCGGGAGAAAACTGCGGGCCCGGCCCCTGGTCCGTATCGCTGGTAGAAGAAACAGTCAGGTAGCGGTGTTTTTCGCCCGAATCCGCTAAATTCATTTGCCAGATGCTCAGGCTGCGCAGCAGGCGCTCATACGCGAGCCGATACCCACGCCGCGAGACGGCCGGATCCCATGCGGGCGCGCCTGCCTCCGCAATCTGCACGGCAGAGTCGGGAGCGTCCAGACCGACTCTCCACAGCGCTGGATGGCCCGTCCGATTGGACGAAAAGATGACCGAGCGTCCGTCGAACGACCATTGCGGAGCGCTGCTGATCCGGCCGCGTTCAGAGAGCAGGCGAGTCCCCTCACCCCCGCCGATCGGCGCGACCCAGATTTCATCCGGCGTCCCGATCTGCCGGTTGCGCACGAACATAACCTTCTGGCCATCGGGGGAAAACGCCGGACCCCAATCCTCTACCATCGACGGCGGATCCGTCACGCGATGCACGGTGGAGTCTTTGAGTGATAGAAAGTAAATGCCCGACGCGCCGGCGAACGCGATGAACCTCCCGTCCGGTGACCAGTCAAGTTCTCCGTGGCGAGGCACCACCCCGCCTGTCGTGAGCTCGCGTTCGGCGGTGTCACTGGAAGTCAACTGGAACGCCGCAGACGTTGCCGTCACTCTGTCCTCTGCGTTGCGTTTCTGCTCACGCCCGCCGTCCGCGGGCACCACATGAATCGAGTAAGCCTGGTTGGCCAGACGAGAAAATGCGATCCATCGTCCGTCGGGAGACCAGACGGGGCAACGGTCATTCTCATTGCTGGTGAGCTGCATCAACTGATCGCTGCCGACAGCCGTCACGTAAATGCCAGACTCACCCTGTTGCGAGTGTTCCCGATAGAAAGCAACAAAATTTCCATCGGGAGAAAACGCCGGCGTGGCCGTATCGGAAATCGTAGTGAGCGGTCGCGTATGCTCCACTATCGAGCGCGTGGACGACCTCGCGCCATCAGTGGAAACAGTTTTCAAAACAAACGCGCCAACCAGAAGCGTCGCAAAAAGGAGGCCAGCACCGATCAGGTATCGAGGCCAAGCGCGGTCGCCAGTGGCCTGAACCTGCACCGGAGCTTTAGCAGCTTCGAGCGTAACCTCAGCGGGTGAAGGAGGCTTAACTCTTTCCCCCAGAAGCGCGTCCGGAGTTTTTGCCATCGCAATCTCTGCCATTACGCGCTTCGCCTCAACCCATTCGACCGTGGCCATGAATCGATAGCCCCGCCGCGGCAGGGTCTCGACATACCTGGGCGCGTCCGCCGAGTCGCTTAATGCCTCTCGCAGCTTATTCACGGCGGCGTTCAGACCGTGGTTGAAATCGACGAAGGTATCGGCAGGCCACAGCTGCGTGCGGAGTTCTTCGCGAGTCACCAGTTCGCCGGGCTGGCTCAGGAGTACCGCTAGAATTTCAAAAGGCTGCCCCACCAGCTTCAAGCGCGTGCCAAATTTCCACAACTCATGGGTGTGCAGGTCCACCTCAAAGGGACCAAACCGCGCCCGAGCTGAACCATGGCGTGTCATTTCGCGATCCTTACGGTGATTGAACCTATCTACATCTACGTTCGGAAACCCTCACTTGTTCCCTTGGACGGGCGGATAAGTCTTTTGTGATCAGGACATTGCTGGATGAGGTGCCAAGTTCCGAGAAATGATCAGGTTTGCATCCGCGAATGACCCAGCTTGCATTGCGGTATCGGCGATTCAGCCGCAATTTTGACCTGTGCCCGAGGCACACAACACCAGGACCCTCGGGCCGGGAGAGATACTGTGAAAACAAACTCATGGGGAACAGGAATTCTGGTTGCGATGGTGTTGCTCGTCGAGAGCGCCGGGGGCGAGGGTCTGTCGCCCACAACCCCAAAGGAGCAATGCAGCCTGGCCGTTGTCTCGCGTCTCCTGCAAACCGACACCCCCGTTTGTGACGGTGCCGTTGTCCAAAGAATGGCGAGCAGCGGCCATGCCTTTGAGCAGAACCAACTGGGGATCGCCTCTGTCCTCGCTGTCGGGCCCGACTACAGCGAGAAGGAAGCTCTCGACTGGTTCACGCAGGCAGCGCAGCGAGGATACGCTCCGGCCCAAGTGAATCTGGCCGTAATGTACAGCAACGGATGGGGCACTCCGGCCAATTATGGAGCCGCGCAACACTGGCTGCGGGCGGCCGCAGAACAGGGGTTTGCCCGCGCCTATTTCAACCTCGGCGTTCTCTATCTTGAGGGCCACGGCGTGCGGCGAGACAGTGCCGAAGCCTTTCGCTGGTTTCAGAAAGGCGCCGAGAGCGGCGACAGCGGCGCGCAAACCAACCTCGGGTATATGTACGATCTTGGGCTCGGCTGCGCGAAGAATCCCGCAACCGCAGCGGCGTGGTACACCAAAGCGGCCCTTGCCGGCAATCCCCCGGGAGAGAACAATCTTGCCGACATGTATCTGCGCGGCGAGGGCGTACCTCAGGATGACTCCGCCGCATTCTCATGGTTCCAGAAGGCCGCCGCTCAAGGCCACACGGGCGCCCGCATCAAGCTTGGTTATATGTATGCGCAAGGTCGGGGCACGGCGAAAGATCCCCTAGC
>CAZILJ010000769.1:0-3644 GCA_964539915.1 uncultured Acidobacteriaceae bacterium
GCTGGAGGGATGGGTTCCGCGCACTCTGGTGCCTCTTGAAGTACAGCCTGACCTAGATCTCAGGAATGGGCTTTAGAGGAAGGGGGCCCCTGGCGGGTCCTAAGGTCTATATGCAATGTCCGATAAGAGGTATTATGTAAAGTCGGAGCTGGAGCAGGGCAGCACCGTTCACTCGGAGAGCTTTGTTTGCTTTGAGAATATTGGCCGGCCCCGAGACTACATCTTGTACTTCCCCATGTCGTCGTCGTTCAGGCCTTCCAGATATTTGCGCAGCTCGTCGCTAGTCACACGATCCGCGTTGGCGGCCAGCTTGGAAGTCTTCAGCACGCCATCTTCGACAAAGATCGGACAATCCACCCGCAGCGCCAACGCCAACGCGTCGGACGGCCGCGAATCGATGCTGATCACCTCGCCGCCGCGTTCCAACCAGATGACTGCATAAAACGTATCCTCGCGTAGCTCGGTCACCACCACCTTGTGCACCTGGGTTTCAAGCCCGGTCAGGCCGTTCTTAATCAAATCATGCGTCATTGGCCGAGGTGGACTGACTTTCTCCATCTCCAGTGCTATCGCATTTGCCTCATAGACCCCCACCCAGATCGGCAATACCGTGTCTCCGCCAACATCCTTCAACACCACGATCGGCATATTACTGACCGGATCCATCAACAGGCCGCGGATTGTCATTTCTACTTCCATGGGGATCTCCTGTTATTTGCCTCTTATACCACCATTTCACCCAGCAGGCTGTTGGGAAAACTGCCGGTGATGAGCACCGGGGCGTAGGCTCCGGTTTTGGGAGCCGCCGACGGCGGCGCAGTAAAGTTGAGCGTCTTGTTATGCGTGGTGCGGCCAATCCATTGGGCGCGGGCCTCGTTGTGGCCTTCAACCATTACTTCACAGTTTGCTCCGATGTATTTCTTGTACCGAATCGTTTGGATTTCACGTTGTTTAGCCATCAAAACCTCCAACCGGCGCGCCTTTTCAGCGTCGGGGATGGCATCTTCCAACTTCAGCGACGGAGTGTTCGGCCGGGGTGAATACTTGAATGCAAAGACGGCGTCATAGCCGACTTCCTCCAGTAGTCCCAAGGTATCGGCAAAGTCGTTTTCTGTCTCGCCTGGGAAGCCCACGATCGCATCCGTTGTGATGCTGATTTCGCGCTTTGCGGCCTTCATCCATTGGATGCGCTCCAGGTATTGCTCGCGAGTGTAGAGGCGCTGCATGGCGTCGAGGATGCGCGAGGATCCGCTTTGCACGGGCAAGTGTACGTGATCGCAGAGCGTGGGGACGGCATCGATCGCCGCGACGATATCGCGTCCGAAATCGCGCGGATGAGACGTAGTGAACCGGACGCGCCGGATGCCGG
Source organism: uncultured Acidobacteriaceae bacterium (assembly GCA_964539915.1). Classification (GTDB taxonomy): domain Bacteria; phylum Acidobacteriota; class Terriglobia; order Terriglobales; family Acidobacteriaceae; genus Sulfotelmatobacter. The sequence goes on from CAZILJ010000769.1 coordinate 1,370, forward strand.
GAATCTCTCCGACTGCGGCCAGCAATTCAGCGAAGGTTTGCTTCCCTGCCGGATCTTTGTAGGAATTCACGTTCTGCCCCAGCAACTGAATTTCGGTGTAGCCGAGATCGACCATCTGGCGCGCTTCGGCGAGCACGGAATCGGAAGTCCGACTGCGCTCTTTGCCGCGCGTATAGGGCACGACGCAGTAGGCGCAGAACTTATCGCAACCTTCGATAATGGTGATGTATCCGCGATGCGGATTGGTGCGGGCGGTAAATTCTGTTTCGAAGCACTCGTCGGTCTGGCGATCGTCGAGTCCGGTTACGCGCTGCTTCCCTGCTTGAATCTGAACCAGCATCGCCGGCAAGTTGCGATACGATGCCGATCCGGCAACCAACGAAACATAAGGTGCGCGCTCGAAAATCTTTTCACCCTCCTGCTGGGCGACGCAGCCGAGAACGCCAAACGTCTTCCCCTGCTTTTTGTACTTCTTGTAGTCGGAGAGGCGATTGAATACTTTCTGTTCCGCCTTGTCCCGGATGGAGCAGGTGTTGTAGAGGACGAGGTCGGCCTGTTCGACGGTTTCGACTTGACGATAACCTTCTTGCACCAGCGTGCCGACGACCTTTTCGGAGTCGTGGACATTCATCTGGCAGCCAAAGGTTTCAAGGTAAAACGTTTTCTGCGGATTGTTCTGCGGGACCCCAGACATATATGGAAGTATAACGCGGGAGGAGCTTCTCGCTGCTAGCAGATCCAACTGCCGCAACTCCCCGGGGACTCTTGATTTTTCGATAAGACTGCATGCGCCTCTGGCACACCACCAAGCATGAAAATTAGGGCTCAGGGGGCGGGCGATCGCCCACAAGGTCTTGGTCGCGATCCATCACATGCTTTCCCAGCAAGTCTCCTACAACGACTTGGCGCGAAACCTGGTTCATCGCCGGCAACGTTTGGGCTAGGCGGTCACACGGACGCTCCAGCAAAAAGCGGCATAGGCGGGGATAATTCTGATGACAGGTTTCTAAAATCAAGTATCCGAGAAATTGGCTTTCGTGGAATCCCTCCCTGGCCGCACACAGAGCGCGGCTAGGATACGGTGTCCGGACCTCGTAGATCTTGCGGGTCAACGGGTCTGAGACACCGGGACTCCTGTAAGATGCGCCTGGGGCGTTAATGCGACCCCCGTGTATGAATCCGGAGGGACATCATGTTTAAAAAACTGTCAGCGATTTTGTTCGTGGCGGCCTGGTCGCTTCTGCTGCCGGGAACGCTAACGGCGGACGAAGGCGAATATGTGATTCTGAGCGCGCAATATGGCAACGAAGGCAACCATGTGGATGTGACGAACCGCTTGAAGGAGTTGGCGCGCCGGGATCGGCGCTTCCGGGTGGACTATCGCACGTTCGGCGACCCGGCACCGGGACAGGCGAAATCGCTGCGCATCTATGCGCGAGGTCCAGACGGGCGCGAGCGGATGTTTGAGTATGGCGATAATAGCGTGATCGATGGCGCGCGGTTCCGCAGCTGGGGCAGCGGTGAGTGGGGAGGTCCGAACGATCGCTGGAGCGGCAACTGGAACGGCGGAGATCGGGACGGAGATCGGGGCCGGGATGAAGGACAATTTCTAATTCTCAGCGCCCAGTACGGGAACCGCCGGCGGCACAGCGATGTCACCAATCGGCTGAAAGAAATGGCGAGGACAGACCGGCACTATCGAGTCGACTACCGCACGTTCGGCGATCCCGCGCCCGGGGAGCCGAAAGTCCTGCGGATTTATGCGCGCGGTCCGCACGGGCGCGAACACATGTTCGAGTATCCAGATAACAGCGTGATTGACGGTGCCCAGTTCCGTGGCTGGGGTACGGGTGAATGGGGCGGCCCGAACGATCGCTGGAGCGGTGATTGGGATGCCCGCGACGGCGAGCACGAACGAAGGTGAGCAATGAAAGCGTCCGGTCGAATTCTGGCCCACGCTTGCGGCCCAATCAGTGATTTGGGCGCGGATGTTTCGGCTGGTAGATGCCGAGTTTGCTGCCACCGGGAAGCGTCAGGGTGGCGAGGCTTCCCCACCCTTGTTCGCTCACAGCGGAGACCGACATGTGCTGCGATCTCAGATCTCGCGAGGTCGCGGCGATATCGTCGCACATGAGAAAGAGTTCGTGGCGAGCAATCTGCTGGTTGTCGCCTTCGTCGCGATCGTGGAATGCGGCTTCGGCGTCCGGCAGGGCATTGAGCGTCTCTTCTACTGTGAACCACTCTCCCAGGTGTGCCTGGATCTGGATCACCTGGC
>CAZILJ010000770.1:0-2456 GCA_964539915.1 uncultured Acidobacteriaceae bacterium
TTGCCGACAAGGATGACACCGAGAACTTCTCCCAAGACAGCCAGAACGTCCAGGCCAAGCTTCCTCGAACCATGCAGGCGACAGATGTTTTTGTCGATAGCGTGGGCAGTACCGCGGCCGGGAAGATTCTCAGCCAGATCAACTCGGGCCAAGGCCTTGTGAACTACCTGGGACATGGCTCGGCGGAACAATGGTCGGGCTCCGACATATTCGACACCAGTTCAGTCAGTTCATTGACCAACCGATCGCAACTTCCGGTCTTTCTGATCATGGATTGCCTGAATGGCTTTTTCCAGGACCTATATTCGCAGCCTCTGGGCGTCACCTTATTGCTGGCGCCGAACGGCGGTGCCGTAGCTGTACTGGCATCGAGCGGGCTCAACCAGGCGCCGCCGCAAACCACCCTGGACATTCTGGTCGTCGAAAATGCCCTGAATCCGAAGCCTGCGACTTTGGGCGAAGCGATTGTCCAGGCGAAATCGCACATCAGCGATCCGGACGTGCGCAGGACCTACAATCTGCTCGGCGATCCCGCAATGCAAGTGAAGCAACCCACTCCGAACGCCAGCGCACACTGATCACACCCATTTCGACCGAGCCATCGGGCGACGTACAGTTCTGTGCGCTCACTGTGCATCTCTTGAATGGAAAAGTTGAAACTCACGGATGTGGGCCTCGGCGGACGACGAGAGAATATTCAGGCGCACTCGGGAGGCAGTCACGGGCGCAAAGCGATCGACTCGCTTGTGTCCAATCGCCTGTCCCCTGGCCACTTCGGTCCATTTTCCTTCGCTGTAAATTTCGATACTGTATTTTTGAATGTGCTGCCCCGCGTTCAGCCATTCCATCGTAAGGACGCAATCGAAGGTAACGGGGCGGTCAAAACTCATGTCTAAAATCGCATGATGTGATCCGGTAGGAGCCGACCAGAATGTATCAGGGTTGCCATCGAGCGCGCGCTCGAGCTCCGGAGTCGTGCGAGCATGTCGCGCCACGAGGTTGTTGGCGTATTCCTTGCGGACCGCGTTCCCAAATTCCTGTAATCGCTTCACATCGGCCTCCGGCAGGAGACCCCGACGATCGGGAGCGATTCCTAACACGAGCTGCCCACCGTGACCGACGGTCTGTTCGTAGGTGGAAATCAGCTCCGGCACGCTCTTAAGGCTGGACTCGTCATTCGGGTGCCAGAACCAATGATTCTTGCGCAGCGGAGTGTCTGCTTCGACCGGCCGCCAGCGCAGGTATCCGTGCCGGTCAATCACGTTCCAGTTCTCATAAGAAATGGACCCATTTTCGTTTCCTACCCAACGAATGTCTCCATATTCGAAGAGCGCCACGTCCGCGAAAACCATCGTGTTCGGCTGGTAGGTACGCAGTTCCTCAACGATGCCCGGGAAATTGTAAACATGACCGGCGCTCCCGGCTCCGTCGAGCCAGAACTCTACCAGGTCACCGTATCCCTGTGACAGTTCGTCGAGTTCCTCCCCGTAATACTTGTCGTATTCTGCCGAGTTGGAATAGCGAGGCTCGTGGCGGTCCCAGGGCGACAAATAAACACCGAACCTCAGCCCATATTTTCGCGCGGCTTCCTCAACTCGCTTCACCACATCGCCGCGGCCATTCTCCCACGGGCTGCTTTTGACGCTGTAATCGGTCTGTGCGGTGGGCCAGAGACAGAACCCATCATGATGCTTGGCCACAAAGATCACGTACCTGAAGCCAGCGGACCGGAGTGCCTGCATCCATTGTTCCGGGTCGAACTGCGTCGGATTGAACAGTTTTGCATCGGCGGTGCCGTCACCCCATTCCTGATCGAGAAACGTGTTCGGACCAAAATGGATGATTGCGCCCATCTCCAGATCTTGCCACTCGACTTGCTGTGGAGACGGTTTCAAATCGGGGAAGCTCTGTGGGTTCGCGCTGGCGAACATAATCCCCAGGGACAAAGCGATACTCGAGAAGCGCGGGGGTAGAGACATGGCGAAAATCGTAGCATCCCATGCGCTGCTGGGTCAGGTTCTTCCCGCAGTCCCGGCTGGTTTTCTGGGCTTCAGATCCGCGCCAATCAGAGGACTCAACCGGGGCTTAGCAAACTGCCGAGCGACATGATCTGCGGAGGGATGCGACACACGCGACAACCGGCCCTCGGACACCAGGTGTTGGTGCGCCTCAGGCCAGCTAGGGACAAGATCTCCGTTGGGTGCCCAGTGCGCGTAGGCTGCTTCGTCACACCACTCCGCAAGCCGGCTCATGACTTGGGCATGAGCTCCGGAGCCCCGAAATGCCTTCATGGCCCGTTCGTTTTCCCACGTAGTCAGGGTCCAAAACGTCAGGCCAGAATCTAGGAGCAGTCTTCCACCTAGAAAGCCGGGTGCGCGCTCCACTTGCCGCCGACTAGTAAACGTCTTCCAAACGAACGCCGGAAGAAAGCGCGCGGACCGGACTCGCAGGCGGGT
>CAZILJ010000771.1:0-2094 GCA_964539915.1 uncultured Acidobacteriaceae bacterium
CGCGATTCGAGTCGGCGCTCCCTATGACTAAGTCGGGATGAAGCGAAACGATCCTCTCGATCGACGGAGTCATCTGCACTCCGATGCTCGGCTTAAGAGATGCCTCCTTTGGATGTTTTGTGAAGTCGCTTACCGCGATCACATCGGGCCCCGCACCCAGGGAATATAAGTCATCCGCTACGCTTGGAACCAAGCAAATCAACCGATGAGGATGGTCCGGGAGGGTGACCGTGCGTCCGAGTTCGTCGGTGAGCGTACGCGACGCAAAACCAGCGACGGAACCCGCGAACAGCAGCAGAATGTAGCTGAGTGTTTTCATGATGCGACCATGGTTCGGCGTTTTGCGGTGCGCGTTCTGCGCAGAAACGTTCGCGCCAAGACCGGATTGGACCCAAAATGCAGATGGATGTAACTCGCCAGCACATTGTTCCTGCTGTAGCCTTCCAACGTCTGCTTTTCAGAAAGCGAGTAATGAACGGAGTAGGCTGGAGCGATCGGCGAATTTTCCTTGACCCGTGAGCAATGAAAGCTATGGCCACGCACGACCGTCCCCTTTGTTCCCAACAGACAATCTTCCCGGAAGTGAACATCGGCATAGCCGAAGTGCACTAATTGTTCCGTCATTTCCACGGACAGCGGTAGCACGCCCGCCATGGGAAATGACAAACCATCTGAGGTGCGCAACTCCTCTGCCAGATACATCATCCCGCCGCATTCCCCATAAACCGGCCTTCCGGTCTGTGAAAACGCTCTTACCTGTTTTCGGAGATCTCTATTGCCGCTCAGTTGCTCGGCGTAAAGTTCTGGATACCCGCCACCGATGTACAAGGCATCGATGTCTGCGGCCAGCTCTTTATCGTACAAGGGACTCCACTCCACGATTTCCGCGCCCAATTCCCTAAGTGCATCCAAATTGTCTTCGTAGTAGAACGAAAATGCTTGATCGCGAGCAACTCCCACTCGGACGGGATCTGTGGCGCGTGCGTCCCCACGGCTTACCGGGCGACTCTCCCGACAGGGAGAGGACTCAAACTGCATCAACAGGCCGAGGTCGAGTTGTTGGTGCGCGAGCGCCGCCAGTGCGGCAAGTCTTCCGCTCATTCCGGTTTCCTCAGCCGCCGTGTGAAGTCCGAGGTGGCGCTCTGGGATTGCGACGGCAGGGTCGTGAGGGAACCAGCCGAGAATCGGAACCGTAGTAGCGGAACGGATGGCAGATTGCAGCATGCGAAAGTGATGCTCGCCGGCAACGCGATTGAGAACCCATCCTTCCACTCGCAACGCGGAATCGAATTTCTCAAAGCCGAGTGCAACCGCGGCAACGCTTCGCACGCTATTTCCGGCATCCAGCACCAGCACCACCGGAAGATCCAATAGTTTCGCAATCTCGGCGCTGCTGCCTTCTTCGTTCCCTCCGGATACCCCGTCGAACAAGCCCATCATTCCCTCAACCACCGCTACATCCGCCCCAGCGCAGGCGTTGGCGAACACTTGACGGTTGGTTTCGCCGGAGAGCATCCGGGTATCGAGATTGCGAGATGCGCGACCGCAGACGGCGGAATGATGGCCCGCATCAATGAAGTCCGGACCGCATTTGAAGGGCTGCACGACGAGTCCACGGGCGCGGAGGCCGGCCATTATGGCAAGGGCGATCGTCGTCTTACCAACGCCGCTGCCGGTGCTCGCGATCAGAAAGCCCTTCATGTCCGCACTTCCAGTTTTCCCTTCAGCAAAAGCGGCAACCCTGCAACCATGAGAACAACGTTATCGGCGGCCGTCGCCACGAGCTGGTTGATTTCGCCCAGCAGATCGCGAAACAGACGGCCGCTGGCATACGCTGGAACCACGCCGCTGCCAACGTCGTTCGAGACCAACACCACTGAACTCTCAATCGATTGCAACGCTGCGCAGAGGCGATCCGCATGCAGCAGCGCTGCTTCCGGATCGTTCTTCTCCGCGGTCATCAAGTTCGAGGCGTATAGGGTGAGGCAATCGACGAGCAGCAAGCGAAACTCCGAGGCTCGATCCCGCAGGATTCGGTCGAGCAGCACGGGTTCTTCAATCGTGACCCACTCGGCGGCCCGATCGGCTTTGTGG
>CAZILJ010000772.1:0-2265 GCA_964539915.1 uncultured Acidobacteriaceae bacterium
CGGCGACCCATCCGCTGCACGGCAAGATCGACCTTAACCGGATCCTCATCGTCGGTCATTCGAGAGGCGGCGAAGGCGTGGGGCATGCGTCATTCTTCAATCCGCTGCCGGCGATAAAGCCCGACATCTTCAGTCCCACGGTGCCGCTCGACGGCTCGGTAGGTCTCGGCCCGTACCGATTCGCGCTCAGGTGCATCGCGGCGATCGCGCCGACCGACCGGCAATACACGCCGATCACCGGCCCGACCGTCGTCCCCGACCGCTACTTCCTCATCCACGGCAGCCGCGACGGCGACGTGTCGACGTTCGAGGGCTACAACACATTCAACCGCGCGCACGCCGTCGATTCGGCCAATCCGACCGTCTCCGACGGCAAGCTCAAGGCCCTGCTCTGGGTGCTGGGCGCAAACCACAATCAATTCAACTCGACGTGGCCCACCGAAACGCCGCCGGCGAGCACGATGCCCCGCGCCGACCAGGAACAGGTCGCTAAGGTCGCGCTGGGCGCGCTTGTGCAGGCATTGCTGCTCGATCGCGTCGAATACATGGACGTTTTGCGCGACCACGCGACCGCCGTCGCCTGGATGCCCGCGGGCGCCACGTTTGTGTCGCAATACCAGGATCCGGAACGCGTCTATCTACAGCACGAGCAGGAAGCCGTTGCGCCGCCACAGATCTCCCTGCCGGTACAGGGAACGGCCGCGGCCGACGCCGTGACCGCAACGCGCGTACTGAAGGATCTGGTGAACTCGTTTGCACCAATCACGACGATCACGCTGCGCCTCGAATGGAACGCGCCCGGGGCGCGCCTGCTCTTGCAGGTTTCACCCGTGACGTTGCCGGCGGAGCGGTACACGGTGCTCGCGCTGCGCGTGGGACAATCGACCGAGCCTAAGAACGCGCCGAACCGCGACCAGGACTTTACGATCGAAGTCTCGAGCGGATCACGCACCGCGTCATTCCCCGCGGGCTCGGTCCATCGGCTCATCTATCCGGACGTCGTCTTTGGCGCCGGCAAGATCGTGATGCAGACGCTGCGCTTGCCGATTGCGTCGCTGGTCGAACGTGGCGTCGACCCGAGCGATATCCGCAGCGTCGCGTTCCTGTTCGATCGGCGTTCGTCGGGGACGCTGTATGTCGGCGATATCCAGGTATCCAATTGATGCAATTTGAATCGAGCATGCGAGGATCCGCGCCATGAGAGCCTCCGACGCACCCCAGGCCATCGGCATTGAGGTTGTCGCCACGCAACCCACCAAAGCCGATCGTGCCACGCTGGCGATGTTCGAATCCACCGAGCGCAAGACGCTGCCCGGCCCGGCCTACATCGTGAAGGTTCGACTCAAGACCTTGCCCGAACCGACGTCGCGCGGCTTCGCGCTCTACGTCGGCGACCTCCGAATCCCGAAGTACTGGACCTACCGCCAGGGCATCTGGTTCAAGGTGTTCGATCCGCAGTTTTTCGTCGAACACAAGGGCGAGCCAATCCGTTTCTCGCTGAACGACACCGAATTCGTCAAGACGCGGCTCAAACTCACCGCGCCGAAGACGGCGAAGACGAAGGGCGGCCGGACCGCGGCGCGATTGCCGGCGCAGGAGGACGTGCTTAAATAGCGCGTTTTCGCGCGGCCGCCGTTAGCTATCCGATCAGTGGCAGCTAAGCCGATCATTGGCGCTACCTGCGCCTGCCGAAAAACTAAATCCGGACGGATTGGTGATGCAGCCCGCCAGCCAGGGCGTGCGACATGATGCGTCCGATGCGCTGAGCCGCACGAGCGACCGGAGCATCCTGGTCCAATGACCGGTGCGTTCGCGCCGTATTGTACGCGATCCAGTTTGCGAAACTGGGCGGCGCTCGCGTTCTCACGACAGTCAGCGGGCCGGAGAAACATCAAAGTTCTCGACTAGCGATGATCGAGCTCCCGGGGGCATAGAGCGCGGCATGCCAAGAAGGAATGGTCGGCAAATGGCCGACCGAGCTATTGACATGATCCGCGATCGTTTCGGAAGGGAGGCGATCGGGTACGGGTCAGTCACTCTGGAAGGTTTTAGGTCCGTACCCGACGAGTTTCGCGAACTCGCCGAAAAGAACCTCTAACCCTGGAATAGACCCCAGGCTTATAAAACGAGCACCAGGAATCGGCGAGCTGACCATGCCGAACCGCGCTAAGTGGATGATCTACGGCGCCAACGGTTATATCGGGCGGAGCGAGTTGCGCAATGCGATCAACCGCCTTTTCTTCCGGATAATATGATGACTCCGCG
>CAZILJ010000773.1:0-2577 GCA_964539915.1 uncultured Acidobacteriaceae bacterium
CGGGTTGCCCGACTTCGCGAAGTTGACCCAGTATCTGGAAATCTCGTCGGCCACCGTCCGGTCTGCCGCGGTCCAGCGCCAAGGCGCCTGGTCGAGATGGTCGAAAACATACCAGAGCTCGGCGAAGTGACTTGCGCCCCAACCCTCGTACACAGAGCCAACCGGAAATGGTGGCTGCTGTCGAAACAAGTAGTAATAGACAGGATTCCGCCCGGTTCCGGCTTGCAACCTCCCCCAGGCCCACATGTCCCAGCCGAAGCGAAGGTCGCGCTCGAGGTCGAGCTGTGCCTGTTGCGCCTCTTTGTCGGTGGCGTGCGGATAAGCTGCCAGCATCGGAGGCGGCAGTGGCCCGACGCTGTTCGCAATGTCGCCATCGAACGTGGCGGCCGTCACGTGGGTGACATCGACTAACGCACGCGCTTCCTCGGCGTTCGAGCCTATGAGCAGCGGGACATCGTTCTGCCGCCCCGATGTGAACGTCTCGTAAGGCGACAGGGGGAGCACATAGGGCTCGATCACCGGGTGGCTGATACCGCCGGCGTCGCTGAGCTTGGCTGCCGGCAGCCGACGCAGTTCCGCGATCGAGGCCGCCCCCAGAGACGTAGCGTACTTCTCCCCGTCGTGTTCTGCATTGGCGAGCAGGTATTTGGGTGAGAGCTGGAGCGGTTCAAACAAGCCGCCGCTCTCTCCGATGGCACGCTGGAACAAGCCTTTCGCTCGGCGCGAGGCCATCAGTATGCTGACCGAGATCGCTCCGGAGGATTGACCAGCTATGGTCACGTTTTTCGGGTCGCCACCAAAAGCTGCAACGTTGCTCTGAATCCATTCGAGGGCAGCGAGTTGGTCCATCAGGCCGTAATTTCCGGACGAGTGCTGTGGGGACTCGTGCGTCAACTCCGGATGCGCGAGAAAACCGAGCGGACCAAGCCGGTAGGCGATGGTCACCACGATCACGCCCTTGTGCGCAAGTTGGTCACCCCAGTACAAGGGCATCGAGGACGACCCGCGGATGTAACCCCCGCCGTATATCCAGACGATGACCGGCAGATGTTCCTTTGCGCTCTTCGCCGGAGTCCAGATGTTCAGGTAGAGACAATCCTCACTTACTACCGGCGGCGTCTCGCCTGGCATAGACACACCAACTTGCATGCACGCAGGTGCAAATGCGTCTGCTTTACGCGTGCCCGTCCAGGGTGCGACATGTACCGGAGGCCGCCAGCGCAAGTCGCCCACGGGCGGGGCAGCGAATGGGACGCCTCTGTAGACATTCAAGCCGCTTTCTTGTAGGCCGGACAAAGCGCCGGACTCGGTCAAGACCTGCTGCGCGACAGCGAGACTGGCTAACTCGACCGCCACGAGTACGACACCTGTGAATCGCAACTGCTTCCACATAGAGAGCTCCACCGCGCCACTAATACATTTCGAGCGGCGCCATGTCTGTTCAAGATTGCTCATGGGGCGGACGCAGTTTCGGGGCGGAAGGAATCGGGAAACCCCCAGCCCTTGGTTTCACGGTCGAGAAACGTTAGAAGTGCTGTATCGGCTGACTTCGGTGGAGTAAGTTCCTGCGCCGGCGTCGACGATCGCGCGGAACCTTGCCTGCATATCTTTTCGCCATCTTCATCTCGTTGTCACCGGCACGCCAATGAAAACGTAGCGCCGGGATAGATTCTGACTACAGACCGTGCACGGCGCGATTGAAGAAAATTTCGCTACCGGCAGCACCGTATACTGTAGTAGCATTGCCGAGATATGTAGGAGACATATGCACAAGGCCGGTCTTTCAAAAGCTCAAACACGAATCCTGGAGCAGTACTGGAAACTGGGAACCTGCTCTGTCCGCGCTTTCCATGACAGTTTGCCGGAGGACGAGCGCGTTGCTTACACGACCGTTCAGACGCTGGTTTACAGGCTGGAACAAAAAGGCGCACTGCGTGGTGTTGGCCGTGGTGTTCAGCACTGTAATGGTTGGGGCGTTCTTGGAACCGTGTCGCATACCGCTGGTTGTTTCGCTGATGAGCATGTCGCCACGGTCACCGTACTTCCACGTCCTGTCTCGTGCCGACGCCAAATCGCCGACAATGGCCAGCTGAAGTCGCTCCCATGAAACACATACGAATCTTCTTGCTGCCGGCTGTACTCATTCTTGTCAGCGCGGCCTTAGTGCGGGGCACAAAGAACGCAACCGCCGCGAGCCCGCCTCCGCCGCAACTGTCATCGCGGCGCCCAGCTGCACGTGTGGTTGACCTGAAGGCCCCCGATGGCACCATCCTGAAGGCGAGCTATTTTGCCGCGGCCAAGCCCGGCCCCGGTGTGTTGCTGTTCCACCAAAGCAACCGGGATCGTAAGTCGTGGGATGAGGTAGCCGGGGAATTGGCGGAGACTGGAATCAACACGCTGACGCTCGACATGCGCGGATTTGGCGAAAGTGGTGGCAAGAAAGAGGCAAGAAAACAGTGGTTGGACGGCGATCTCGATGCTGTCTTCCAGTATTTGGCTTCGCAGCCGGGCGTCACGCGCGATGTCATTGGCCTGGGAGGAGCTGGGTGGCTGGGGGTGGACAATTCCGTAGAAACC
>CAZILJ010000774.1:0-9223 GCA_964539915.1 uncultured Acidobacteriaceae bacterium
TAACCGCGCGAACCTGCCCGCTTGCCGCCCTGCACCAGCTTGGCTCCTTCGCGCTTGCCGGACTCAATATAACCCATCACTTTGTCAAGCTGGATATCGTCAACCTGCGGCCCCTGCTCGGTCTCAGGATCAAAGGGATCGCCCACTTTGCGTTTTTTGGCGCGAGCTACCGACCGCTCCACAAATTCGTCGTAGCACTTCGCTTCCACGAACACTCGCGATCCAGCGCAACAGCATTGCCCCTGATTGAAGAAGAGACCAAAGTGGGCGCCTTCCACCGCTTCGTCCATATCGGCGTCCGCAAAAATGATGTTCGGGCTCTTTCCGCCTAGTTCCAGGGTCACCCGCTTCAGATTGCTCTTGGCGGCAGCTTCCATGACCAAGTGTCCGACTTCTGTAGATCCCGTGAACGCCACCTTGTCTACATCCATGTGGCTCGCGATTGCAGCGCCGGCAGTTCCGTATCCCGGCACTATGTTCACCACTCCTTCGGGGAAGCCGGCTTGCTGGATCAGTTCGCAAACCCGAAGCGCAGTCAGCGGAGTCTGCTCGGCTGGCTTCATCACGATCGTGTTGCCCGTGGCCAGCGCAGGCGCTAGCTTCCAGGTCTGCATCAGGATGGGGAAGTTCCACGGGATGATCTGCCCGACGACACCCACCGGTTCATGTCGGGTATAGGTAAAATAGTTGCCCGCCACGGGAATCGTTCTGCCCTGAACTTTATCGGCCCAGCCCGCATAGTACCGATAGGTCGCGATCGCGAGCCCGAGGTCGGCTGCTCTTGCAACGTGGTAAGGCTTGCCATTGTCGAGGGCTTCAAGCATCGCCAACTCGTCGGCGTGCTCCTCGATCAGATCTGCCAGCTTATACAATAAGCGTCCGCGGTCCGCGGCCGACATCCGCGGCCAGGGCCCGTTCTCAAAGGCATTCCGTGCCGCCTTGACCGCTTCGTCTACATCGGTCGCATCCGCTTCAGCGACTTGGCAGATCTCCTCGCCAGTCGCCGGGTTGATCGTGGGGAAAGTCTTCCCGGAATGGCTGTTTACCCAGCGATTATTGATGAAAAGCTTGGACGGACCGACCGCAATTGGGAGCTCCTTCGGAACTGTAGCCATCAGTTTCACTCCTTTCGGCTTCGAGCCAGCGGACCGATTTTGGGTACCGACAGTTTGGATAGACGAGTGCCAGCACTGAACCAGCACCCTCGCGTGCCCCGGAGTCTATCACTGCCGCCGGGAAAGATCAATGTTTCGGAACTGATTCCGATCCACAGGGTACGCCCGATCATATCGGGCTAGGCCGGCTCTGCTTTCGCAGCTGTGGTGCGCCTGCGCCCTAAGACCGCTCCCTTTTGAATCGGCTGGACGATCTCGGAATAAATGGCGAGCCAACCCGGACGAAGCTCGCGCTCTGCCGGGGTCCAGCCTTTCAACCTTTCGGCCAGATCGTTCACCTTGAGATCAATCCGCCGGCCTTCGACATCGATCCGTATGATCTCGCCTTCCCGCACCACCGCCAGCGGCCCGCCGCATGCGGCTTCAGGCATGACTTGACCGACCGTAATTCCCCGGTTGAGTCCGGACAGTTCTCCGTCGGTGACCACTGCGACTCGATCACCAAGCCCGGCCCCCACCAGTGCGGCCATCATACTGCAGGCAAACACGGTGCCCGGACCGCCCACCGGTCCCATCATGCGCAACACCACCACGTCTCCGGGACGAATTCCGCCCTTGCCCAGTTCCCGAAGCGCGACGTCTTCTTCCTCGAAGACTCTGGCTGGACCTTCGAACTCCCGCAAGGCGCCGGGAACAGCGGAGATCTTCATAATCGCGCCGTCGGGCGCTAAATTGCCCCGCAGAATGACGAGCCCAGGCTCCGGCCGAAAGGGTTCGTCAACCGTACGGATGACTGCCTGGTTGATGGTTACTGGTTCCTCCAGCACCGCACCGAGCGGGCGTCCGCTGACTGTCGTGGCGCTCAATTCCAGTCGCTCACGAAGGCGCGCCTGTACCGCCCGTGTGCCTCCCGCCGCTTCAAGGTCCTCGATTCGGTCGGGACCATTCGGCTTGATTTGTGCGATCAGCGGGATATCTGCTCCCAGGCTCTCAAATAACCCGACTACGTCGATATCGAGTTCTGCTTCGGTCGCAATTGCGGCCAGGTGACGGACGACATTTACAGACGCTCCAATCGCAATTGCGACCCGTATCGCATTGCGGATGGCAGCGGCGGTAATGATTTTGCGGGGTGTCAACCCTTCGTTGACCAGACCGATAATCGTGCTGCCCGCCGCCCGGGCAGCATCCCTGAGTTTCTGGCTGCCGGCGCGGATCGGAGTCGTTCCGGGCGCCGCCATTCCGATAGCCTCCGCCATGATGTGCATCGAGTTGGCTGTCGCCAAACCGGCACACACACCGGGACCCTGAATCGCCACTTTCGTCCAGGATTCCAGTTCATCCACCGTCATGCTGCCGGTCGAGACTGTTCCCACCGCCTTGTACACCTCTTCGATATCGACTTCGCGCCCGCCGCAGTTGCCTCCGAGCTGATAGCCACAAGCCACGACGATCGACGGAATATTCAGGCGGGCAGCCGCCATGAGGTGCGCCGGGGTGGTTTTGTCGCAGGAGGAAAGCAAAACCATGCCATCCAGACACGCTCCTTCCACCATGACTTCAATATCGTTCACGATCAGGTCGCGGCTGGGGAGCAGATAACGCCCCTTCTTACCGGCGGAGGTGATGAAATCGGACGGCGCTGCCGTGCGGATTTCGAAGGCGAGGCCTCCATTCTCCCTGATCGATTTCTGCACTTCACGCGAGATTTCATCGAGGTGGATATAGCAGACCGACAGCGTGGAGGACGAATTCACGACCGCAATTTTTGGCTTGGCGAAATCCTCCTCGCTCATCCCCATGGCGCACCATTGCGACCGGCGAACCGCCCACCGCGTGCTCCCTCGTTCGAAATTGCTCCGCAGCATTTAAGCCTCTTCTGCCGTCTTCAGGTGACGATCGTGCATCCAGCTTTCGACGGCGACGCCGCTAAGCTGTTGGGAGCTGATTTCTTCTTTCAGCATGAGTGCGCAAGCAGCGCCCGCGGCGTAGCCCATCCCGAAGCACTGCGCCGTGACTCGCGCCGACGCCATGGCCTCGTGTTCGGCCGAAAGACACCGCCCCGCCACCAGCAGATTCGTATCGGTGAGTGGAACCAGAGTCTCAAATGGAATGTCATAGGTGTCGTCTTCGAGATAGGTTATGGTCAAACCGCCGGCGCTGTGGCTCTCCATCGGCCAGGCGGAGAACGTGACTGCTCCGGCGGTTTTCCTCGCTTGCAGCACGTCCTCATTGCTCAACCGGGATTTTCCAACCAGGGAACGGGTTTGACGAATTCCAACTTGCGCGCCCGTGTCGATCAAATAAGAGTGCTCGAATCCTGCGATCTTGTCCTTCAGAAAGCGCGCATACTCGCGCGCCTGAGCGCGGCCTTCCATTTCGGCAAAGCTCATGTCGGCGCTGCAAATGCCGACCGGAACCGAGCCATCCGGGAACGTGATCCGGGTCATGTTGCACAACACGTCGCGCCCGTTCGGCATGGGAAACAGGTACACATGGTGGCGGGGGAGACGGTAGGCGCCCGAGCGATCCGCCGCGGCAACTTGTGCGCTGATTTCCACCGGATCCAACTCCATGAAACGCTTGATGTCCACGCCGCCCAGTCGAAAAATCATGGTGGGTGTTTGCACGGTTCCGTCTTTACCCATGGTGGTTGACGCCCCGATACTATGCACCACTTCGGCATCTCCAGAAGCGTCGATAAGCACCTTAGGTCGAATGGCGCGCAAACCCTCAGCCGCGCGGACGACCAACGTGTGCACGCGTTGGCCCTCCAAGTACGCGGCAACAAAATTGGTGTGATAGAGAACCTCTATGCCCTCGTCCCTCAGGTAGCTGTCAGCAGCCTCCTTCCAGACGAAATTGTCGTGCGGGACGAGCATGGTGCGCCCAAAGCGAATGGGATGTCCTACACCGCACAGCTGCGCAAGGCGGTCGTGGAATTCTCCAGCGAAACCGAAGACGATCCTCTGCGGGCGATTTCCGCTGCTGAAGAGCCCACAGATAGTGCCGCTCGACCCGGCGACCGTGGCTCCCCCGCAAAATCCATATTTCTCGACGAGAAGAACTTTGAGGCCACAGCGAGCAGCCCCGACCGCAGCTGCAACGCCGGCGGCACCGCCACCGATCACGCACAGTTCCGGACGCGCAAGCACAGGAACCGATAGCGAGGGAATGGTGAAGGATTCGGCCGGCATGGGAATAAGTCGCGGTGAGCGAAACTGTGTGCTCCTTGCCAGGTCCAGAGGCCCGACTGCGGCCTCGCACCGGCGCGAGGCAGTCAGCGTAGCAGCCAGACCGGTGGGCGTCAACACGGTCGGAATGAATTCCGTAAACTAGAGCCTCACTCACACCAGGGAGTACTCGAACGGGACTGAGGTGCCTGACCGGATGATCCCTTGTCCCTTTAAGCGCTCCAGGTGGCCATACAGGGCAAACTGCAGGAACACTCCGGCATCCTGCGGCCAATTCCCGAGCTGCGGTCCAACTTCGTGAAGCAGAGCTTTCAGAGTGGCTGCCGGAAGATGTTGCTTCAGATACTCCACGATGCACTCATCACAGCGTTCAACGAAGGCGCGCGACTGCGACAGGAATTTCTTTGCGTCCTCGCCATGGGCACTCGGCCAATGCCCGGTAAACAGGTGTTCCATGGGCTGCCTTTCGAGAAACTTAATGGTCGCCAGATAGGCGTTGACCGCATAGTAGGTGGGACCGAAGGCAATTCCCCCGGACGCCGTCGGGTAACCGCCGGCCTGAACTGCATCACTGGTAAAAGCGGCGTAGTTCTTTTCGTCGTAAATCGCGAGGTGGCCCTCAGAGTGTCCGGGCACGTGCCACACTCGGAGGTTCCAGCCGGAGGCAATCTTGAGCACCTCGTTTGCCGTCTTCTGCGTGCAAAAATAAAATTTCCGAGGCGAATAAACCATGCCTTCTCGGCCAAATCCCAGACCGTGATCCTTGGCCAGAAAGTTGTATCTGTCCTGATACAGGAGTTCCGGGTCTTCGATCAGTTTCCGGTCCCCTTCATGACAGGCCAGCAGGGTGGAGGGAGAGACGTCCTTAATGGCCGGCAAGCCACCATGATGATCCGAGTCGGCGTGCATGGCGATGACCATCGCTAGCCTTTTTGGCGACACCCCGATCTTCTCCATGTACGGGAAGATTGTTGCCTCGGGCGTGCCTATTACGCCGGCATCCAACAGGACCACCGTGTCGCCTACAAAGAGATATTGCTGGATGTAGCGGTCGCCAAACAGCGACTTGATCTCGTAGACATGGGGAAAGATCTGCATGAGATACCTGTATCCAAAGATGTTTGCCCGGAATTTCTGGTCGCTGCGTGCTTGGTCAGAAGAATTTGATATTCAGGATTACATACGCCACTAATACAAGGACTGCATAGAACTCCGGCGTGGTGTACCACGGCCCAGATTTCTCGATGCGAGCCGCGCTGTCATAAGTAAGCCCTTTTAACTTTTCCGGATCTGGCGGCGTGGTGAGTACGGTCGCAATCAAGATGCCGCTCAAGCCCCCACAAAAAGCCCAGACTGAGGTCCACACGTTCGATGCCATCGGCGTTTTGAAGTGCAGAATACCCACGCGATAGAGTATGTACTCGCTAAAGGTTGCCAGCATACCGGTCACGATGCCGCAGAAGCCGGCGGTGGCCGAGACTCTCTTCCAGAACATTCCGAGCAGGAACACGATGAAGAACGGCGCGATCGAGAGCGCTCCGATTAACTGCATGTAGTCCATCAGATTGTCGAAATTGAGCGCGATATAAGCGGACAGGCAACTGAACAGCGTGCCCCACACGGTAGCCCATTTCCCAACCGCCAGGTAGTGGGAATCCGGGCGGTTCTTGACCAGGTAGGTCTGATATATGTCGTAAGTAAATACTGTATTGAACGCTGTGATATTTCCTGCCATGCCAGACATAAAACTAGCCAGGAGAGCGGTAAGACCCAAGCCCAGCATTCCGCTTCCGTAGTACCTTCCCAACAACATGGGCAAAGCGAGGTTATAGTCCTTGGTGACAACCTGCGGACCCACGACCAAAGCGAGCATTCCAAGTACAGTCACAATTGCTGGGAAAAGCATCTTTGGCACTGCCGCCACCAGCGGCGTCTTGCGCGCGGAATCTAAGTCTTTGGCTGCCAGGGCCCTCTGCACCAACAGGAAATCCGTGCACCAATACGCCGGAGCGGCAGTCAGGCCGATGCCAATCACCATGACCCACCAGGGAACGCCCAGAGGGTCATCCGGTCCACCCATCCCCTTCCAGGTATGCACATACTGGTCAGGCAGACGAGCGACCAGTCCCTTCCATCCGCCGACTTGGCGCAAACCAATAAAAGTAAGCGGCAGAAACCCGAACACGATCAGAAAAAACTGCAGAACTTCATTCCAGATGGAAGACGCTAAACCTCCCCAGAACGTGTACAGCAGTACGATGCCCGCCGAGAGCGCAACGCTGACGGTAAAAGACCACCCCAGCATGCTATGGAACAGTACCGCAAAGGCAAACATGTTGATGCCCGACATCAAGATGGTCACAAAAGCGAAGCTCACAGCATTCATGAGATGGGCGCGATAGTCATAGCGCATGCGCAAGTATTCCGGCACGCTGCGAATGCCGTTCGCGTAGTAGTAGCGCATCATGAACAAGCCGCAAAAGACCATGGCCGGGATGGCGCCTGTCCAGTACCAATGGTTGGTCCGCATTCCGTACTTGGCGCCGTTCGCGATGTGCCCCATGATTTCCAGGGACCCGAGGTTGGCGGACATGAACGCAATACCGGTAATCCAATGGCTAAGGGTACGATTGGTCAGAAGGAAATCAGAGGAAGTATGGATCCGACCCTTGAGGAAGAATCCGACGCCCAAGACGAGGACGAAGTAGGAAGCGATGATAGCAAAGTCCAGAGGACTCAGTGTCATTAACACAGGTTCGGGGCCTCTCGTCTCTCGGCTTGAGTTTCAGGGGCTTGATCGCGTATAGAGCACATTCCTTAGAGTAAGTTCGACGGACTTGTACTACGCTTCTGTCGTAATTGCAAGAATCGCGAGGCTGGGCTGACCTGGGTTCAGCTTGCAGCGCACGTTTCGGATTCTGCCTGACTTTACCGGGACTGACCACAACAAGAACTGGTATTGCTCGCGAACGACGTCCTTCGTAAATTCGATGGCCGGTTGTGCTTCGGTGGCGACGGGATCGATGCGCGTAGCGTCGTAGATCCGGTTGGCTTGCGCCACCTCGAAGCCGTTGCGAATAGGAATGTCTTGCGATCCGCCATTGGTGCCAGTGATGGAGTAAACCGCAACCGTATCACCCGATCGTCCCCGAAGCGGATAGCCCTCCGGAAAAGTGACCTGTCCGAGAAAGTGCAGTTTGGAGCATTGCCGGTCGATTGGAATTGTGATTTCCGGGACTGCGGCATTCAGAATCAGAGGTCGAACGGAGCCTTCAACCACCGCCGAGCGGAAGGAGACCCCTGCGATTTCGACGACGGGCGTCTGCCAGAGACGGAAGTGGCTTCCCGTTCTTGTCCACTGTTCACGACCCATTCTGGAAGAGTCCCAAGCCTGTTTCAAGCTGGATTCCAGAGCCATCCAACTCTCCATTCCGGACCGACCTTCGGCTAAAGCTTGCAGATCGACGGTCTCGTGTTTGCTTCCCGGCGAAAACGGAACAGATCGCAGCGGCAGCACCCGCGGCGCGTCTGGAGGCGTATACGGCGGGATTTCGTGGCGTCCTGCGAACAGACCCGCGAGGCGGGAATAGATGGGCTCTCTGATGTTCCGATCCTCGGTTACGGCTCCTGAGAGCAATATGCCGTTGCGCGTGGCCCAATCTTCGCGCGTGTACTGGCGCATGTCATTCCAACTCCAGAACACGTGGCCCGCGACGTTGCCCGCCTGGGTTTGTTCCAGGAGATCGTCGAAGTCGCGCTCGTAAAACAAGTCTCCATGACCGCCATCCTCCCACCCCCACTCGGTAAAGGTGAGGGGCTTGGCGGCCCCGAACTGTTGCGGAAACTTGAGAAACTTATCCTCAGAGAACTCGTAAGCATGCCAGTCGTAAAAGTCGAGCCCAGTCTCGTCGAACATCTTCTTCGCTTTATCGATCGAGCCGTTGATGTGCGCCACCGAGACGGGCCGATCGATGGGGTCGAGCTTGTTGCAGAGCTGTTTTCCTTCTTTCAAGTAGGAGGCGGTGAATTCGCTCTCGTTGCCCAGCAGCCAGGCCATGACCGCGGGCGAATTCCAGTCGCGGCGAATCGTCGTTTCCAGGACGCGCAATCCCAAGTCAACGAACGAGCGTTCGACCTTGTTGAAATCAACTTGCCAATAGCCGGGTTCCTCACTGACCAGCAGTCCGATTTCCTCTGCTAAATCAATGATTCTGCGATCGTGCGGATAGTGCACCAAGCGGATGAAGTTGCACCCCATCGCCTTGATCATCCGCATGTCTTTTTCTTGTTGCCCCCGCGAGAGAGTAAATCCTTGCCCGCCCCACATGTCATGGCGGCACACGCCCTTCAGCACCAGCTTCTCGGCATTGAGGAAGAAGTCGCGTCCCTGGATCTTAATTTCGCGAAAACCGGTCCGGCAGGACCAATGGTCTTCGGCAGCCGGACCCTTCAGTCGTACTTGCAACTGATAGAGGTTAGGATCCTGTGGGGACCACAAAACAACATCGCTAAGGTCGAATGTCAATTCCGCCGTGGCGCTTGCGCCTGTGCTCAACGGAACACGCGCCCTGGCTCTCGCCACTTCCGAACCGCCCCACAGAAGCACCAATTCGCACTCGCGATCGCCGGTTTCATTGGAGGCGACGAAGACCTGAGCCGTGCACGAGGCCTTTCGGTAGCCCTCCAAGCGGTAACCGAAGCGCACATTCTCAACGTAGCTTGCGGGACGAATCTCCGCATACGCGTCGCGAATGATGCCCCCGTAGCTTTCCCAGCCTCCGGGAGTGCCGAAAATGACCTCGTCCTTGCCGAGACCATTGGGCCCAGTTCCGGCGTCGATAATCTGCACGTCAACCGTGTTACGGCCCTCCCGGGCTTGCTCCGTACAGTCAAATTCCTGAGGGACGTAGGGAA
>CAZILJ010000775.1:0-2309 GCA_964539915.1 uncultured Acidobacteriaceae bacterium
TCTCTCTTCGCAAGAAACTTAAATCGATTCCGCCCACCTCGGATACGGTCTGTCCATTTTGTGCGGTCCGTTTGATGGCGGGGACCAGCAGCCGGTTCTCCTGCCCGGCCTGTCAGATCGTCAGGTACTAGTCGTACCAGGGCCCCGGGCATTACTCGCAAATTCCGGGCTTCCCGTTCCTCAGACTCCAGTCCTGCTTTACACTGTTCGTTTGAACCCTGCTGGTTTAAATCACGAAATGCAGTCCTGGATCGAGGGGTTGCGCTCGGGAGACGTACGGACCCTGGCGCGTGCCATCTCCACCGTGGAAAATCGCCGGCCCGGCTGGTCCGAGCTTTTGAAAGCTCTATTCCCGCACAGTGGGCGCGCTCGCGTGATTGGGATGACGGGGGCTCCCGGGGCGGGGAAAAGCACGCTGGTCGACCAGTTGGCGCGGCTCTATCGCAAGCAAAATCAGAGCGTGGGCATTGTCGCGGTGGATCCGACGAGTCCGTACACTGGCGGAGCGATTCTGGGCGATCGCATCCGCATGCAGGAACATTTCGCCGATCCGGGAATTTACATTCGCAGCATGGCGACGCGTGGTTCGCTAGGCGGCTTGGCGCGTACCACGGCGGACGTCACCATGGTGCTCGATGCTTCGGGCCGCGACCTCATACTGATTGAAACCGTCGGCGTTGGCCAGGATGAAGTCGATATTGTGCGGCTTGCCGACATTACGGTTGTGATTCTGGTTCCCGGCATGGGCGACGACGTGCAAACCATCAAGGCAGGGATCATGGAGATTGCCGACATCTTTGTGATTAACAAGAGCGATCGCGAGGGCGCAGAGCGTGTAGAGCGCGAGATTCGCGCGTTGCAGTCGCTGGCTCTGCGGCACGATGGATGGACGCCTCCGATTGTGAAAACGGTTGCCAGCGACGGAACGGGTGTCGACGATCTGGCCGCGGCGATCGACGATTACTTCGGGTATCTTCAGAAAGAGAATCTGGCTTTGAAAAAGAGCGTACAGAACTGGCAGGAGCGGCTGGTGGAGATGCTTCGCGATGCGATGCTCGAGAAAGCGCGGGCGCAACTCGACAATGGCAACATGGCGCAGCTGGCCGCGGAAGTCGCCGAACATAAACGGGATCCGTATACGCTGGTCGAAGAGATTGCAGCGAAGATCGGAAAAAGTTGAACATTCAAATCGATCATCTCGGCATCGCGGTGAAGTCGCTGGCGGCGGCAAAAGGCATTTACGAGAAGCTGGGCCTCAGCGTCTCGCCGGAAGAAACGGTGGAGCAGGAACAGGTACGACTGGTGATGGTGCCGCTCGGCGAGAGCCGACTGGAACTGCTCGAGGCGACGTCAGAAAATTCGACGATTGCGAAATTCATCGCGAAGCGCGGGGAAGGCCTGCACCACGTGTGCCTGAAAGTGCCAGACCTAGCGGCGGCGGTTGCGCGGCTGAAAGCGGATGGCGTGCGCCTGGTGTCGGAAGAGATCAAGACTGGCGCAGGCGGTCACCGATACGTGTTTGTCCACCCGTCGAGCACCGGCGGAGTGCTATTGGAACTGGTTCAGGGATAGAAGGAAAACCTGGCCACCGATCTCGCGAATTATCACGGATCAAACTGAGCAATGCTTTTTCTTGTTACCGACACTTCCGGCCGGCAGGGCAGCGTTGCACTCGCGCGCGCGGGTGAACGCGAGCTTGAAGACGTTCAAGTCATCGAGGTGGCGCGTCTCACGGGGGGTGCCTTTTCGGCGCAACTGGTGCCGCAGATTGCCGCGCTGCTGGCCAACCATCAGCTGACGAAGGCCGACATCGACGGTTTCATTGTCGTGTCGGGTCCAGGATCGTTTACTGGATTGCGCGTGGGGCTCGCAGCAATCAAGGCTCTGGCGGAGATCCTTAGAAAACCCATCGTTGCTGTGTCGCTGCTGGAGGTGCTGGCATCCTCCGGCGGCCTCCCCGGCAAGGTTGCGGTGGTGCTGGATGCCGGTCGCGGCGATGTTTATTTCGGGGAATACGAGAGAACAAGCGAATCGGTGCAGGTCGTCAGGGAAAAACTGCTGGCGAAAGCTGAATTGTCGTCCGCGGCCCATGAGTTGATTGTCATTACGCCCGACCCGGCCTTGGCTGCCATCGCGCGAGGGGCAGGAGTTTCGCTGCGCGAAGTCGAACCTCTGAGCGCGGAGATGATCGCCCGGTGTGGCTGGAAGAAGCTCCGAGCCGGGGAAACCGTGTTGCCCGAGCAGTTGGAAGCGAACTACATGCGGCGCTCCGATGCCGAGATGTTTGTAAGAACAAGCTCCTAGCTACT
>CAZILJ010000776.1:0-3418 GCA_964539915.1 uncultured Acidobacteriaceae bacterium
CGTCTATTACTACCTCGATCCCGATACCTTCTTGGAGATTCGGAAGGAAGTGCAGGAGTTCGTCCGCGGCTCGGTTCGCGAAAGCGTGACGGAAATGGGATCGTACAAGCCAGTGGCAGGCGTGATGTATCCCTACTCGATTTCTCAAGGATCGAAGGCGAACCCTGCGGCGCAAACGACGACGATCGAGAAGATTGAAGTGAATGTGCCCATCGACAAGGCGGACTTTGCAGTGCCGGCTTCTCTCAAGCAGGGAGCCAAGGCGGACGTCGAAAAGAAGTAATTGGTGCTGGCCAACCGCCGGAACTCATCTGTCCACATCTGGAGTACCAGATTGCGTTACTAACCGAGTTGATGGAAGAGGACTTAATTATGAATTTACGCGCTGCCGATCGCGGTTTGATGATGAAGATGATGAAGATGATGAAGACCATGAATGTGAGCTTGTGGAGTGGTATCGCCTTGCTGGGCTGCTCTGTCCTGGCCTTAGGCCAGAATGGCTATAAATTCGATGCGGCCACGGTCTCCGGCTTGCCAGCGCGCAACATTGGCTCAGCCACGATGAGCGGACGCGTTGCGGCGATCGATGCGGTTGAACAAGACGGCCGCATCACCGTTTTCGTTGGGGCAGCGAGCGGCGGCGTCTGGAAGTCGGTCAACGGCGGCACCACGTACAAGTCGGTGTTCGATCGTGAGAATGTGCAGTCGATCGGCGCGGTCACGATTGATCCGTCGAATCCGAAAGCGGTTTGGGTGGGCAGCGGCGAGGCCTGGCTTCGGAATAGTGTTTCGATCGGAGATGGAGTTTACAAGTCCACCGATGGCGGCGAGAACTGGATCAACGTCGGACTCAAGGACAGCGAGCATATTGCGAAGATTCTGGTCGACCCCAAAGATGGAAATAATGTGCTGGTGTGCGCGACGGGCCATCTGTGGGATGACAACGACGAGCGCGGCGTCTACAAGACGACCGATGGCGGCAAAACATGGAACAAAGTTCTGGCCGGCGCAAATGGGTCGTCGGGTTGCGCTCTGCTGGCGATGAGCCGCGATGAGCCGAAAACAATTTACGCGTCGATGTGGGACTTCCGGCGACAGGGTTGGACGTTCCGCTCCGGTGGCCCGGGGAGCGGCTTGTTTAAGTCCACCGACGGCGGCGACCACTGGACCGAGATCAAAGACGGCAACGCCAAAGGCTTGCCAGCCAAGCCCTGGGGTCGTGTCGCGGTGGCGGTCGCGCCGTCGAAGCCGCAGATTGTCTACGCCAACATTGAAGCGGAAAAGGGACGAGGGCTGTACCGTTCCGACGACGGTGGAGCGGACTGGACGAAGCTCGACGCGAGCAACTACATGGTGTGGCGTCCGTTCTACTTCGGCAACCTGATTGTCGATCCGAAGGATGAAAACAAGATTTTCAAGCCGGATCTAATCCTGCTGTACAGCACCGACGGCGGCAAGACGTTCAATGTAGTTTCGGGCAATGATCACGGCGACTTTCACGATGTCTGGATTAATCCGAAGAATCCGAACGTCGTCATCGCGGGAGATGATGGCGGCTTGTGGCGAAGCGAGGACGGCGGCAACCGCTGGAAACACCAGATCAACCTGCCGGTTTCGCAGTTCTACCACGTTAGCACCGATCACTCCGATCCCTATCACGTGTATGGCGGACTGCAGGACAACAGTTCCTGGGTGGGCGATTCCTCTTACCCGGGCGGAATTGCGAATTCCCGCTGGGAAAACATGTACGGGGGCGACGGCTTCTGGATGTTTGAAGACACCTCTGATCCGAACTACATATACGCCGAAGCGCAGGGCGGAGAGATCGGCCGCGTGCAACGCATCACGCATGAAATTCGCGGCATCAAACCGCTACCGAACTACGGCGAGAAGAAGTTGCGTTTCAACTGGAACACACCGATTCACATGAGCCCCACGGAAAAAGGCACGATCTACATCGGGGCTCAGTTTCTGTTCCGCTCGCGCGATCACGGGCAAACCTGGGATCGCATTTCGCCCGACCTCACGACGAACGATCCGGAAAAGCAGAAGCAGGAAGAATCGGGTGGCGTGACCGTGGATAATTCATCGGCAGAAATGCACACCACGATTTATTCGATTTCGGAATCGCCGAAGAACGGCCAGGTTATCTGGGTCGGAACCGACGACGGGAATCTGCAGATCACTCAGGATGGCGGCAAGACCTGGACCAACGTCGTGGGCAATATCGCCGGGTTGGGAAAGAATTCGTGGGTCTCGACGGTGGAGGCCAGCCGGTTCGAGGAGGGGACCGCTTACGCCACCTTCGACCGGCATACGTTCGGCGACATGAAGACCTACGCCTACAAGACAACCGACCATGGCAAGACCTGGACGGCGCTGCCAGCGCAGCAAAGCGGTGCGCGCGGATTCGCTCACGTGATCAAGGAAGATTCGGTGAATCCAGATCTGCTCTTTCTGGGCACGGAATTCGGGTTGTGGATCTCGGTGGATGGCGGGCAGCACTGGGCCCAATACAAAGGAAGCAACTTCCCTTCCGTGGCTGTAGACGATATTGCGGTACAGGCCCGCGAGAGCGATCTGGTGCTGGCGACGCACGGACGAGGCATGTGGATCATCGACGACATCTCAGCGTTGCGGGCTTTGACTCCCGACTTGATGTCGAAGGAAGCCGTCCTGATTCCGGGAAAGGCTGTGCAGTACTTCGACACATTTGGCGGATGGGCTGAAGGAGACGAAACTTTCTCGGGCCGCAGCCGGCCGGGAGAAGCGCAGATCACCTACTACCAGAAGGGACGACACATCTTTGGCGACCTCAAGATCGAGATCCTTGACGAGAACGGCAAACAAGTCGATTCCGTTGCCGGAAGCAAGCACCGGGGCCTGAACCGCGCGAGTTGGTCGATGCGCGTGAAAGCCCCGGCCGTACCGCCTGCGGCGACCGCCTTGTTCGAGGCGGCGCAAGGTCCGCGAGTACTGCCGGGCACTTACACGGTAAAGATGACCAAAGGCGACAACGTTTATACCGAAAAGTTGAACGTGGAGCTTGATCCACGGGCGAAGTTCTCGTTAGAGGACCGCAAGGCACAGTTTGATTTGACGATGAAGATTTACCACACGATCGAACACATGACATACTCGGTGGAGGCGATCGAGGGAGTTCGCAACGGCGCCCACGCGAGAGCTGCGAAGCTGCAGGAAAAAGATCTGCTGCACAAGCAACTGCAGGATCTGGCGGCGAAGAGTGATGAGTTGCGGTCGAAGATCGTCGCCACAAAAGAGGGCGGCATGATCACCGGAGAAGAGCGCATCCGCGAACTTCTGGGGCAACTCTATGGCACGGTCAATGGCTACGAGGGACGGCCGTCGGATTATCAAGCGGCGCGTGCTGATTCTCTGGCGCGCGAATTGGAAGACG
>CAZILJ010000777.1:0-6567 GCA_964539915.1 uncultured Acidobacteriaceae bacterium
CCGTGCGCGAAGCAAATTCGAAGTTTCGTCGGCAACTTATCGAACGCCCCGCCGAGAATCATCGCGACAATGCCAAGCTGTGTCTCTGCAGGCATGCCGACAGTCCACGGCATCATGTACTTCGGCATTCGCTGCGGCGCCAGCATGTCCCAGGGATGAACCAGCACGGCCGCACCTTCCTCCGAGCAGTGATGCAAGAAGGTCACGATGCCTGGATCATCGAGATTTCTGTCTCCCACGTGATTGCCGATCTGCACGCCAAGATGGCCAGCACGCATGCATCGGCTCAGTTCCTTGCACGAAGCGTCAATATCCTGCAACGGAACCTGGCAAAAAGACTTCAGCCGCTTCTTCCTTTGCGCGCAAAGTTCCAGGGCCGCATCATTGAACAACTGTGCACAATCCAGCGCGTGCTCTACCGGGCGCTCGTATGCGAACAGCACTGGCGTAGCCGAGAGAACCTGCATCTCGACGCCGTCCCGGTCCATTTCATTCAGACGTACGTCCGGGTCCCAACAGGCGGAATCGATCTGGCGAAAAAATCGATCGCCCAACCTGATCTCCGCTTTGCCCGCTTCCGTGTGCTTGATCCACGGCCAATTGGGAGTACCGTAGCGCGCCGCCAGATCCGGCCAGTTGCGCGGGAAGAAATGATTGTGGATATCGATGACTGGCATTACTGTTTGCCGGGTTGAACCGCTCCACAGTGCTTGCAGGTGCGCAGACTTTCGTTGCTATAGAACTGCTCAAACAAGGGGGGCAAGTCGCGCACGATGCTTTTCAGCTTTACTTCCGCGCGATGCACCAACTGATGACAGTTTTGGCAATACCATTCGAATCCATCCAGCACGCCTTCCGGTCTTGGCATTTCCACGACAACGCCAATGCTCCCCGCCTGCTGCCGCTGTGGCGAATGCCGCATGTGCTTCGGTAGCAGGAAAATCTCGCCCTCTTTGATAGGAATCTCGATGGGTAGCTTCCCAGGCGACTCCATGATGCGCAGAAAGATGTTCCCTTTTAACTGGTAGAAAAACTCTTCCGTCGGATCGTCATGGTAATCGCGCCGCTGGTTTGGGCCCCCGACCACGGTTACCATCATTTCGCCATCCTCCCACACCTGTGCGTTTCCGACCGGTGGTTTAAACTTTTCTTTATTCTCTTCGATCCAACCCTGAAAGTTGAACGCCTTCAGGCTCTTGATGGACGGCATAGGAACTCCTATTTCTCTGGCTTGTACGCCATAACCTGGATTTCGATCAGTAAATGAGGATGCGGCAACTGGTTGACGGCCACAGTGGTTCGAGCGGGGCCGTCATAGCCGAAATGTAAGCCGTACTCCTCGTTGTATCCGGCGAAGTCGTTCATATTTACGAGATAGGTCGTTAGTTGGACGATGTCCTTCAGTTGTGCGCCCGCACTCAGCAGAATTTCGCCGACGTTCTGAATGACCGCCTTCGTCTGCTCCCGAATATCAAGGTTGGCCGTTCCAAATTCATCGACCACCGCACCCGCAATCGTGTCATCGGCTCGGCGGGCGCTCGTTCCAGACACAAAGAGAAAGTCTCCCGCACGCTTGATGTGCGGATACTTGCCGCGCGGCTTCGCCTTGCCATCAATTACTTTGCTTTCGACCTTCCCCATGTTTTACGTCCGCCGCCAGACCTTCACAGTCGTATACAAATGTTGTTTAACTCCGAATAGAAATTCAGGGAATGCATCCCGCCTTCGCGTCCGATGCCCGAGAGCCCGACGCCGCCAAAGGGCGTTCGCAAATCCCGCAGAAACCAACAATTCACCCAGGTAATGCCGACATTCATCCGCTGCGCCACGCGATGGCCACGCGTCAAATTCGTCGTCCAAATCGATGCGGCTAATCCATACTTCGTATCGTTCGCCATGCTCACCGCTTCTTCTTCTGTGTCGAACGGTGCGATGTGACAGACCGGCCCAAATATCTCTTCCTTCACGCAGCGCGCCGATTCCGGCAACCCAGTATAGATCGTCGGTTGCACATAGAAACCGTTATCCAGTGCGTTGCCGAACTTGGGAATTCCGCCCCCCGTCACCAAGGTTGCTCCCTCTTCGCGCGCCAGCCGATAATAGGAGAGGACTTTCTCGCGATGCCGCGATGAAATCAGCGCCCCGAGGTCCGTGGTCGATTCCAGCGGAGATCCCAGGCGCAAACCCTCGGCCTTGAGTTTCAGCGCGCCCAGGAATCGATCAGAAATCTGACGTTCGACATAGACTCGCTCCGCGCACAAACAAACCTGGCCGGTATTGAGAAACACAGCCTCACTGACCGCATTCACGGTTTCCTCAAAGTCACAGTCGGCGAATACGATCGCTGCATTCTTTCCGCCGAGTTCAAAAGAGACGGGCTTTACCGACGCCGCGACCGTCTTCATGATGGCAGCACCGGTCTGAGACTCGCCAGTGAAGGTCACAGCGTTCACATCGGGATGTTTTGTCAGGAATTCGCCAGCCGAGTTTGGTCCGAAGCCATGAACTACGTTATAGACGCCGTCAGGAATTCCGGCCTCCTTCATGACCTCGGCGAGCAGGGTCGCGGTCGCCGGAGTTTCCTCAGATGGTTTCACGACGACCGTATTGCCGCACGCCAAGGCCGGTGCAACTTTCCAGGTAAGCAGTAACAGAGGTAGATTCCAGGGAGTGATAATCCCAACCACCCCAAGCGGCTTGCGGACGGCGTAGTTCAGCGCGCTTTTGCCGTCGGGAGTCTCGGTCTGAAAGGATTCGAGTCCAGCCGCCTTGATGGCGTCGGCAAATGCACGAAAATTCGCCATGGCGCGGGGAACGTCGAGCTTTGATGCAAGCGCCAGCGGCTTTCCGGTGTCTGTGACCTCCGCCGCGACGAAGCAATCGAACCGCGATTCAATCGCGTCCGCCACTCGATGCAAGCGGGCAGCGCGTTCGCGGATTGAGAGTTGTCCCCATACTCGAAAGGCTTTGCGGGCAGCCAGCACCGCATCGTCGACAAGACTCTGGTCCGCTTCGGCAACCTGCGCGATGACGCTTCCGTCTGCGGGATTTACGTCGGCAAATTCGCTCTTCCCGGCTACGAACTGCCCGTCGATGAAATTCAGGATGGACTTCAATGGTACGAACCCCGCCGCATCGTAACAGCCTCACATCAGACGAAGCAACGGCGCAGCAGAAATGCTCAGCTTTTGCGTTCTGCCAGGTATCGCTGCAGCGCATCTTGCCACGTAGGCATTGCAATTCCATAACGCTCGAGACTTTTGGCTGAGAGAACCGAATACGCCGGACGCGGCGCCGGACGCGCCATTTGCTGACTACTGACAGGCCGCACCTCGGGGGCAAGCCCCGCACCCGTCACGATCTCTCGCGCAAATTCAAACCACGAACAATCACCTGAGTTTGTGGCGTGGACAATTCCACTAGCGTGGTTGCGGCATAACGCCATGATTGCCCGGGCCAGGTCCACGGAGTACGTCGGGCACCCACGCTGGTCATTCACCACGTCCAATGCAGGCCGAGTCGCTGCCAGTTTCAGGATCGTGTCGGGGAAGCATTTCCCGCCGATCCCAAACAGCCATGAAGTCCGCGCAATACAGCAGTCCGGCAACACCTCGAGCAATCGCAATTCTGCCTCTGCCTTTGACCGACCGTAAACGCTCTGCGGATTGCGTTCATGACCCGTTTCATACGGCGAGGTTTTCTTTCCGTCAAACACGTAGTCCGAACTCAGGAACAAGAGACTCGCTCCGATCTGCTTGGCGGCATGAGCCACGTTTACCGGGCCGTCACGATTCACAGCGAAGGCCAGATCAGGATGACTCTCGCAATCGTCCACGTTGGTGTAGGCCGCTGCCAAAACGATCCATTCGGGACGGGCCTTGTCCACGACTTCCCGAATCTTGTTCGCATTACGAAGATCCGCATCGCGGGAACCGAGACCGACGATCTCATCGCTGGTCCATTCGCGCATGAGGTCTTTGCCCAAAAGACCGGAGGCGCCAAAAATCATTGCTTTCATTTCGAAGTCTTTCTTCGTTTATTTGGCCGGCTATTCGAAGGTCTCCGCATCGCGAAGAACAACGCCACGTTGGTCTTTCGCGGAGACGATCGGCTCGCCCTCGACGTCCCAAGCAATGTTCAAATCCGGATCATTCCACATCAAGGTACGTTCGTGCTCCGGAGAGTAGTAGTCAGTCGCTTTATACAGCACCTGCGCTTGCTTCGAAATTACTAGGAATCCGTGAGCACAGCCGGGCGGTATCCATAGCATGCGTTTGTTCTGGTCCGACAGACGCACTGCCTCCCATCCCCCGAACCTGGGAGAACTCCGGCGAACGTCCACCGCAACGTCGAGGATTTCCCCCTCGACCGCACGCACCAGTTTTCCCTGGACATTCTTGATCTGATAATGGAGACCTCGCAGCACATTTCGTTGCGAACTCGAATGATTGTCTTGCACGAACTTCTCGCCGATGCCCAGCTCGACGAAGGCTCTCTGGTTGTAGCTCTCCAGGAAAAATCCGCGCTCGTCGGTAAACACGCACGGTTCAAGGATGACGACGCCGGGCAGAGACGTCGAGATTTTATTGAAGGAACCCATGGCCTGCCGCAATCTCAGGTTGTCTCAGAATACCCTTTCACGCAAAAGCTGTAGCAGGTACGCTCCGTAGCTGCTGTTCTTCATCGTGGTGCCGATCTTTTCAACCGCTGCAGCATTGATGTAGCCATGCCGGTAAGCGATCTCTTCAGGACACGCTACCATCAATCCCTGGCGTTTTTCGATGGCCTGAATATACAGCGCCGCATCCATCAGCGACTCATGCGTGCCCGTATCCAGCCACGCCATGCCCCGCCCCATCACCACGACTTCGAGCTGTCCGTTCTTCAGGTAGGCACGATTGACGTCAGTGATCTCAAGCTCGCCGCGGGCGCTCGGCTTCAGCGATTTCGCAATCTCTACGACCTGTCTATCGTAGAAATAGAGACCGGTGACGGCATAGCGCGACTTTGGCTGCTTCGGCTTTTCCTCGATGCTGAGCGCACGCCCATCGGCATCAAATTCCACGACCCCGTAGCGCTCGGGATCGTGTACCGGATAGGCGAATACTCGAGCTCCGTCGGTTTTCCTCGCAGCTTCGCGCAAATCCTTTGCCAGATCATGCCCGTAAAAAATGTTATCCCCAAGGATCAGAGCGCAAGGTCGACGATCTATAAATTCTTCCCCCAGGAGAAATGCTTGCGCGATACCTTCAGGTTTCAGTTGCTCCCGGTATTGCAAACGAATCCCGTACTGAGCCCCATCGAGCAAGAGGGCCTGAAACTTCGGTAAATCGTCCGGAGTCGAAATAACAAGAATGTCCCGAATTCCCGCCAACATGAGTGTGCACAACGGGTAATAGATCATCGGCTTGTTGTAGACAGGAAGCAGACTCTTTCCCATGGCCCGTGTGACGGGATATAGCCGCGTGCCCGAGCCTCCCGCCAGGATAATGCCTTTGTGTTGCGTGTTGTTTGTCATGATCCAGTCGTTATTTATTGAGTCGATTTTGCGCGTCGAGGGCGTTGTGCAGCGCAGCTAAGTGGAGTAGTGCGTAGCCATCCACTGCCGGTAGGTGCCACTCGTCACGTTCTGCACCCACTGCGCGTTTTCAAGATACCAGTGGACCGTCTTGCGAATGCCGATATCAAACGTCGCTTTCGGTTTCCATCCCAACTCGCGTTCAATTTTCCGTGCGTCGATCGCGTAGCGACGATCGTGTCCGGGACGGTCCTTCACAAACGTGATCAGATCCCGCCGGGAACCGTTACCTCTCGGCGCGATCTCGTCTACCAGGTCGCAAACCGTTTGCACGATCTCAATGTTCGGCTTTTCGTTCCAACCGCCGATGTTATAAGTCTCTCCGGGCTTGCCGTTCCGCAGCACGGTAGCGATCGCGTCGCAGTGATCCTCTACGTAGAGCCAGTCGCGGACATTCATTCCATCCCCGTAGACCGGCAGCGGTTTCCCGTCGCGCGCGTTGAGGATCATAAGCGGAATCAGCTTTTCCGGAAACTGAAACCGTCCATAATTGTTGGAGCAATTCGTCGTCAGCGTAGGCAATCCGTAAGTGTGGTGGTAGGCGCGCACCAAATGATCAGACGCGGCTTTCGACGCAGCGTAGGGACTGTTCGGGGCGTACGCGGTCGTTTCCCTGAAAGGCGGATCGTCAATGCCGAGCGAGCCGTAGACTTCATCCGTAGAAACGTGCAAAAAACGGAAGCGCTTTCCCTCTTCGCCTGATAGCGTACTCCAGTATGCCCGCGTCTCTTCGAGCAAAGCGAAGGTCCCGTCAATATTGGTGCGAATGAAATCCTCCGGCCCCCGGATTGAACGGTCCACGTGGCTCTCCGCCGCGAAGTGCACAATCGCTGTCGGCTGCTGTTTTTCGAGCGTTTGGCGCAGAAAAGCGCGATCGCCGATATCTCCAAGAATGAACTCGTATCGACGGTCTTGACCAATGCTCTCTAAATTGTGCAGGTTCCCAGCGTAAGTCAGTTTGTCGAGGTTCAGGATCGAGGTTGATTCAT
>CAZILJ010000778.1:0-1504 GCA_964539915.1 uncultured Acidobacteriaceae bacterium
GAAGACAACCTCTCAAGGTTATGTCTGCGCGCCTGACTGCGCAGAGCAGCCGTCATGCGCACACAGGGGCGAATAACGCAGACATAACCTTGAGAGGTTGTCTTCAGGAGATATAGTGCCCGGAGCCGCCGCTCCGCGATAAAGAATCAAGGCGAAGTGAGCACCGGGTTGAGGTATTCGGATAGGAGTTCATATGAAATTGCTGTGGAAACTCGCAAACGCGATTCACCTCGGGCTGTATCGGCTCACGTCAGGGCGGATCGGTGGGAGGATGGGGGATGGGACCATTCTCCTGCTCACCACAACCGGACGTAAGTCTGGCAAGGCGCGCACGGTGCCGGTTCTTTACTTTCTGGATGACAACGGGAACCCCGTCGTCACGGCCTCCAACGCAGGGCAACCTAAAAACCCAGCATGGCTGGAAAATCTGAGAGTAAACCCACGAGTTACGTACCAGATTGGCGCCGAAAGAAAGATCGCGCGGGCCGATATTGCGCCACCCGAACTGCGCGACCGGCTGTGGACAAGGCTCACAACCAACTTCAAAGGGTTCTTGGAGTACCAGAAGAAGACCACGCGAGTTATTCCGATGGTCACACTCCGTCCGGTTTCCTGATTGGGGCCTTCGGCTAACGACAACTGAAGAAGTGGCCGCGCGCGCTTTGATGTCCACCGTCGCAGAGGATCAAAAAGCCCGCCTTGGCGACATCGACCAGATCGATCGGATCGAGCTTCGTATCGCCGAGCGCCTTTTCCCCGATCGCCGACAAGGCGGCGGCCGCCGATAGTGGCGCTATGTGCCAACAGCCGGCATCGGGTCGGTCTAGCCGTGTCGGGGTGGCTCAATTAAGCTGGTCGCCGGCCTTGATCGACGCAAAGCGCGGACAGGCATTTCAACCGGGACATGGCATGGCAAATCGATTCATGACGGCGCAATCCACCGTGGCGACGCGGCGTTGGGGGGTTCCCGGCATTGTGACGCTCGCGGCGATGGCCGCACTGGCGGCGCTGACCGCCGACGCCGCGGCAAGACAGTCGCGACCCGCGCCAACCACTGAGGCGACGGCGCCGCGGGAGGCAGGCGAGCCGATCATGGCGATCGTGTCGATCATGAGCCAGCAGGTCACTTTCTACGACGCCGACGGATGGATCCTGCGCGCGCCGGTGTCGACCGGCACCACAGGACGCGAGACGCCAGCGGGCGTGTTCGCCATCATCGAGAAGCAAAAGGACCACCACTCGACCCTCTATGACGATGCCTGGATGCCGAACATGCAGCGCATCACCTGGAACGGCATCGCGCTGCACGGCGGGCCACTGCCCGGGTATGCAGCCTCGCACGGCTGCGTGCGGATGCCCTACGACTTTGCGGAGAAGCTGTTCGACAAGACGTGGATCGGGATGCGGGTGATCATCTCGCCGAACGACGCCGCCCCAGTCGAGTTTTCCCACCCGGCGCTATTCGTGCCGAACGCGGAGGCCGTCGCGGCTGCGCGGTCACGTC
>CAZILJ010000779.1:0-1973 GCA_964539915.1 uncultured Acidobacteriaceae bacterium
GCAATGCAGATCTGCATTTCCAGCCACGTCCGCTATGCCTCCGATCGCTACCGAAATGCCAAGTGTTTTTGCGGTCTTCAGATTGATGCTCAACTCGAAGTGGGTCGGCTGGAAAATGGGAATCCCGCCTGGTTTCGCCCCTTTATATTTTATCGGCTAAGTCGGCGACGCGATATCCGAGGTCAGAAACGTCGATCCCGTAGCCGCGCAACACCAACGCAGCGCCATCTCCGTCGCGCGCACTTAGGTGAGAAAGCTTCAATCTCAAAGACGAGACATCTTCTCTCACAGCTTAGGTTTCTAGCTCAGCGAGCCATCGGAGTGCCTTGATCCCCGGCATGAAGAAATAGTCGCCGCCTCGGGTGGTGACGAATTGCGGCAAGCCCTGCAAGCGTCTGCGCACGGGACGGTGCGGAAGGGTCAACTCGCCCGCTCCCGCCTTCGCGCCCGTGATTGGGTCGGTCTGGATGCCCGCTCCGATAAACTCCCCGTCGTTGAGCCAAGTCGCTTGCACGAACTCGAACTGCCGCTTGAGATCCGCTCCGAGGAAAACAAACATCAGCCCGCGTTCGGCGCCATCGTCATCGAGAACGCCTGCGGGGAGTTCCGGCCCGTAGCTCGTTCCCCGGCGGATCATGCGGCGGATCCGGACGCTCGCGCCGCTGTCTTTGAGCGCGTCGCGAGGGTTCATTCGCCGGATGTGCGAGCC
Organism: uncultured Acidobacteriaceae bacterium; assembly: GCA_964539915.1. Classification (GTDB taxonomy): domain Bacteria; phylum Acidobacteriota; class Terriglobia; order Terriglobales; family Acidobacteriaceae; genus Sulfotelmatobacter. The sequence continues at coordinate 710 of CAZILJ010000779.1, forward strand.
CGGCGGCGTCTTGAAACCGACCTTGTCGTCATCGTAAAAAAGAAAATCGTTGTTGCGTTTCCGGTCGGCTCCCAGCTCCGGATCGTCGCGGTCGGGACTGAGGGCGAGAGGAGCCCCGCTGCGCCAGCGGCCCATCATCTTTGCCGCGAACCGCTCCTCTTCCTCGGGCGAGCTGGCATGCGCTTTAAGAAACCGCCGGAACTCGCTCACGCGCTGGCGGAGCTTACGGACTACCGCGTAGGTACCGTTACGACCCAGAACCTCGGGCTTGGGCGGTGGAGGAGTGAATCCGATTTCATCGGCGTAGCCCAGAATGAACTCGCCCGCTTTCAGCGGCGGCTCCTTCGGGTTCGTGCCTGGCACCCCGCTCCCTTCAACGGCGGGATGGCTGATACCGTCTCGGAAACCGAAAGCCTCTCTTTCGGACGGCAATGCGTAACAGTCCTGGCGCCAAATCACGGCGACCCCATCTAGTGCCTCGTAAGCGCTTCGTGCCGTCTCCAGAACCGCATCGAGGCGCGCTCGGTCGGGTGCCAAGGCGGCAAACAAGACGTGGGCCTCAGGGCCCCCGAGTGGCTTTTCCCAGTGATCGGGGGAATTCTCGCCCGTATCTCCAATGACCGTGGCCCGCGCCGCCATCCCTTGCTGGAACTCGTGCGGGAAACTTTCCAAAGACTCCGCCGGCACTCCGAGGGCCTTTAGGCCCTGGAAAGTCAGAGCGACGCTAAACCAGGCGTCGCCTGCCGGGCTAATGGGATGTGCCGCGGAAGCCACGACTCTTGCCGTGCGCCTCATGAGCTCGCGACCGGCCTTACGATTGTCGATGCGGAATAAGAGGTAAGTCGCGGCGTACGGTGTGGGCCTAGGAAAGAGCACGCCGCTCTGGATATCGTCTAGCTCAAGCATTGTAGAGCGCCTTCAAGAGCGATCAGGTGTAATTCGCAAACGGTTGCTGCCTCGGCACGGGCGCGTCTCCGTGGGAACGGTCCTCTACCTCGCGCACTTCCATATCGGCAGAGATCCCGACCTCATGTTTGGGACCAATGAAGCGGGGATGTTCCTTTATCGGCTCGCCGTTCATTTGACTACGTTCGGCTGCTTTTCTGTTGGCGCAACCGAAAACACCAACCAAGTATTCCAATCCGACGACCGGTTTTGGGCTGCAAATTCCCAGTAGCCCCTGAGGTTCAACGAACCCTGCATTTCCCTACAGGAAACAAAACTCCGACTTCAGGACCGACAGCAGAAATGCGCGATATATAGG
>CAZILJ010000780.1:0-2135 GCA_964539915.1 uncultured Acidobacteriaceae bacterium
CACACCAGGCCAATGGCGGGCCAGACGAACCGCGAATAGACGCCGTCCGGTGCCCAGAACCCACCGCTCACCCAAGTCGTGCCACCTAACAAGACGAGTAAGACGGCTGCGACCCCCACCGCGAAAAGCGAGTTCGAGATCAGCTTGGCTCGCCAAAGCCCGAACGCCGCTGACATGACCAGCATTGCGCGCGGAAACGAACTCACCACAACGCTGGCCCACGCGAAGTCGTTCAGTCCCGATGTGAGCGCCTGATTTCCGGCGCCGGCGATCGAATACGCCAGCGCTGCAGTCGTTGTGACGAGCAGGAGGAACAACCCTCCGAGCGCTGCGCTCGAGGCGGTCGCCGCCGAGCCCCAACCGTCTTGACCCGCGTCCGCCAGCGTGGTCCGCAACGCTGCCGCAAACCACATGAGGTTAAGGACCGCCAAGCCAGAGAAAATTGCAGCAATTAAAATTCGTGTGCGATCGCCATCGTAGAAGGCCACAAGTGCGTCTGCCGGCGCACCGACCTGCGGCTGATAGCCGTAGATGAGATACGCGATGATGAATAGGCCGACGGACTGGACGCCGCTCGAGCGCCACAAGCGTTCCCAAAACACAGGAGTAGTGTAAACATTAGACGAGGTCGATGCGCTCATGTTGAGTTCCTGACTTTGTGCCTGTCATGCCGCTTTCCCGGCCACCAATGGTGCGGGTTTTGGCTATATGCAGCTGTGTGACTTGGCTCATAAGGGGTCCTGGAGTTCTCGACTGAGCCCGATGGTAACACCTACCGCGGTGACGGAGAAACCGCCCGTTATGCGTCGTGACATGCTGTTAGCCCCTGCGAGCGGCCGTTTTCTGATTGCATGACGGTTTTTGGCGCGATCGACGGCCTCGTCGCCAAATCGATGGTGACCACCCCCGCGGTGGTAAGGAGATTTGTGGGGGTTTTGTCAGTATTTGCACCTGCTTTGAGGTTCCGAAATCAACGCAGCGTTCGTTGGGTGCTGACGTTGGCAGGGCGGCTCCCTAGCGTTGGCGCCAATCGGACGACCCAGAAGTAACCCAAGGTCAGCGACATGACGGCGAACCATAAACACGACAACCCGATCCTCGTGACCGGAGCAGCCGGCGCTGTGGGCGGCATCGGCCGCAACCTCACCGAATTCCTGCTCGCAAGGGGGCACAAGGTGCGCGCCTTGGTTCGGCGTGAGGACGAGCGCGCCGAAGCCCTACGGCGGCTCGGCGCAGAGGTCGTAGAGGGCGACCTGACGGACCTCGCCTCGATGCACCGCGCCATCGAAGGTTGCGGGCGCATCTATTTCGGAATGTCTGTCTCGCCGGCCTACCTGGAAGCCACGATCAACACCGCCGCGGTGGCGCGCCACCACGGCGTCGAGGCTTTCGTGAACATGTCGCAGATGACGGTCACGCAGATGAGCATCACCGAGACCACCGACAGCCCGCAGCACAAGCTGCACTGGCTGGCGGAGCAGGCTCTGTCCTGGTCGGGACTGCCGGTCGTCACGGTGCGGCCGACAGTCTTCCTCGAGGGCTTCTTTCTTCAACTCGCCGCCCCCGGCGTGCGGGCCACCGACGAGTTGGCGCTGCCGTTGGGCGGCGGCAAGACCTCGCCGATCTCTGCGGTCGACGTGGCGCGTGCGGTAGCGGTGATCCTCGACGACCCCGCACCGCATATCGGACAAATCTACGATCTGACCGGACCAGAATCGGCCGATCTGGACCACTACGCGCGCGTCTTCTCCGAGGCGCTCGGCAGGCCCATCCGATATCGCGACGTCCCACTCCCGGCGTGGAGCGAAAGCCTTCGGCAGGCAGGGTTTTCTGAGCACCTCGTCAGGCATCTGTCGGCCATGGCCGAGTTGACTAGGCAGGGGCGTTACGATCGCATGACGGACACCATGCGCAAGCTCACCGGCGAAGCACCGATGAACATGCGCGACTTCGTGAAGCTCCATGCCGCTGAGTTCAAGCAGCGTGGAGCGGCGCATTCCTGAGGCGCTCAGCACATCCCGGGGCAAACCAGCAGGGGTTAGCGACGGCAACTGGATTCAGACCATGCCGGGCAAAGGCTGGAACACGATCCTGCGCCTCTACAACCCGCTCGAGTCATTCTTCGACAAGAGTTG
>CAZILJ010000781.1:0-7834 GCA_964539915.1 uncultured Acidobacteriaceae bacterium
AGCAAAAGTAGTTGTCGCAAATCGTGAAGGCATCCGCCACGGCGTAGTAGTAAGGAAGGTCCGCGCGCGTGTAGTAGCCCATGCTTAATAGGGCATCGTTGGAATTGATGGCAAGGCGCGAACTCACAAAACCGTCCATCGCGCCGTTGTTCCAGCTCTGATGCTGCGGGATCCAATCGTGCGTAATGTCGTGAGTGCAAGCTGCATTGGATTGGGAGGTATCCAGGTGGAATGGCAACAGCACTCCTCCAGGCGCGCTCATGGTGTTGTCTGGGTCAGGTTGCTGGAATGCCGCGCTCTGATCAGAAAATCCCCGAACGCCGCGGTAGCTTCCAAAATAATGATCGAAAGACCGGTTCTCCTGAATCAGAATCACCACATGTTCGATATCAGTTAATTTCGAGCAACCGGATACACCAGGCGGGGAAATAACAGAACGGACACCGCATCCGTGCAGCCCCAAAGACGCCAGTTCCGCAACCGCGGAGGCAGTTGCTAACTTCAGTAGTTCCCGCCGAGTGAAATTTCGCATGCCCCTGTTGAGATGCGCTTTCCGGAGCAAAGGTAGGTTCAGATGCGATCGAAACCGGCTGGGTTGAGGAGTTTACGGTGACGTTGCGCAAGGATTTCAAGTGGATAGCGAACGAAAAGAGGAAAGAATGGCAGGCACGAGGTGACTCGAACTCCCGACCTCTGCCATATCAAGGTGCCGTTTAACCGTGACGGATGGATGGACATTCACGGCCCCTCGGAGACCTTCGGCGTTGTCAAGAACTCTCAGAAACTGTTAACGGACCCACCGCACCATCCGACAGAGATGCTCGAGTTTCCTCGGCTCGCAAGTTTTTCCCCGATCGCATGGCGGCCCCCTCGACGGCAGGCAACTTCTCACTTCTTACTGATCACCAGCCGACTTCACCGCTCTAATCGAGGCGTGTCTCATGTCGGGCCCGAGTACTGCCGCGTCTTCGACACCGAGAACTCAGGTCTCTCGCTGACCAGAAAGTTTCGGTGCCGAGAACGAAGCGTCAAAAGGTTCCCTGATTGCTGCGAATCGCAACCTCCTCCCTAGAATTGTCCCTACGGCGTCACGGTGAACTTGGCCGAACTGGTTGCGGTTCCGCCCGGAGTGGTGACCGCGATCGGCCCTGTCAAGGCGCCGGCCGGAACGAGCGCATCCACCTTTGTGTCCGTGATCACCTGAAAGCTCGTTGCTGCGACGCCGCCGAACGTTACCTTCGTCGCACCGGTGAAGCTATTGCCGGTGATCGTGACAGGCGCTGCCACCTTGCCGCTCGTCGGGCTGAAGCTGGCGATCGACGGCACTACCGTAAAGCTCGCGGTGCTGGTGGCGATGCCTCCGGGCGTGGTGATCGTGATCTTCGCACCATTTTTTGCGCCGGCGGGAACGGTCGCCGTCACCTGGGTGTCAGAGTTGACTTTGAACGACGCCGTCTTGCCGCCGATGGTTACTTGTGTCGCCTGCTTCAGGCTTACTCCCGTGATGACGACCGAAGCTCCCACAATGCCACCCGCTGGGCTGAAGCTTTTGATCTGCGGCACTACCAGGAAGGCCCGGTTACTGGTCATCGTGCTGGTAAATGTGGTTACGGTGACGGTGCCGCTGGGCGCTCCCGCGGGCACCGTGGCAGTGATATAAGTATCGGAAACGTTCTTGAACGTCGCCGCAACCCCGTTGAACGACACACCGGTTGTCCCAGTAAAGCCTTGTCCCAGCAGGTCGACGGTTGCGCCCACCTTCCCGGCCCAGTTCACGAGCTTCGTAAATCCTTTCAGGCCCACATCCAGGCTGTAGAAGTAGCTGCCGCCCAAAGAGTTCCCGCTGGTGTTTCCGTAGAACTTTCCGTTCGTATGTTGCACAAGAGGTGTTCTGGGATAGAAACCGTTGGTGCACCCGCTGGTCGAGCAGAGGCTATGGAGAATGGTGAACTTTCCCGCAGGCGTGATCTTGTACAGCAACCCGCCGTTGAAATATCCGCCAATCACAGTGGCTCCATAAAAATTGCCATCACTGCCCAACACCAAACCGGTTTGGGGATTGGCTCCGTCGAGATTCGTAGAACTGGGAGCAAAGCTGTGGAGGAGCGTGAGGACGCCTGCAGGAGTGATCTTGAAAATGGTGCCGTAATTATTGGCGCCACCCTGGTAGGTCGTTCCGTAGAAATTGCCGTCGGTCCCTTGGACCAGGACTCCCTGCGGGCTCGCCCCGTCTTTGGGATAGCCCGCGAAGTTGTGCAGAACGGTGATGGCGCCGCCAGGAGTGATTTTGTACACCACGCCGATCTTGCTGGTGCCGCCGTACACTGCGGTTCCGTAGAAGTTGCCATCGGTTCCCTGAATCGGAAGATTGGGGTCAGCCCCATTGGTGTAGTTGAAGTCCACGAGGACTTTCTCCGAATTGGGAGTTGATGCCACCCGGTAGAACGCCCCGTAATCGCCAGCGTAGACCGTATTGCTCGATCCATAGAAGTTGCCATCCAGTCCCTGGAGGGGCGGGTACCACGGAGCTCCCGCGTCGGCGCCGTTGTCGAAGCTCCACAAGGTTGTTAGAGTCCCAGTGGACGTGAGCCTGAATACCGTTCCTGCCCCGACCTTTCCTCCGCTGGTGGTTGTGCCGTAAAGGTCTCCATCCAGGCCCAGGGTTAGCCCGCCCCACGGACCAGCGCCGTCGGCACACTTAGTCAGCGCGCAGAACGCGTAGATCCGCGTGAAGTGTCCGGCAGTCGTCATTTTGAACGCGGACCCGGCCGCGTTGCTTTCATCATCGCCGATGGTGCCGTAGATGTTACCGTCCTGGCCCTGCGTCATAAATCCGGCAAGTCCGATGCCGGTGTCGTTGCGGGTGTCTTCCGGGTACGCGTACAGCTTGGTGTAGGTTTGGGCGCTGGCCAAGGTTGCCATCAGGCACGCAACCACCGTCACCGCCAGCTTTCGATTCAAGGCTAAACTCAAGATCGGTTTCATCTTTAATCTCCTTCAAACATTGATTTCCTGAAACGAGATCGTCAGACGGTAGTCGGACGCTCTTTTCGGGCACTTTCCGTTAGCTCTTTCCTTTTCTTAGGCCGCAAGTCTCTTGCAATTGCCAAGGCTGAGGAATGAAGAGGCGAGTCGCGCGGTTTCATCGAGAAAAACGCGGAGATCTTCCGGTTTCACTCTCTTGCCTGCGCGGTATACGATCAGCGTCTCCTCCGACCCTTCCAGTCGCCATTCCTGCTTGGGGTCCAGGCCTTCCAAAAAGGAAAGAAGGCTGCCAGTGAACAGCTCACGAGTTTTTTCTTGCGTGAAACTGCGAACCTGGTAGCGCCTTGAAAAATCGGCGTGGGAGTCGAAATTGATATTCGCGTGAAAGAGCGCGTCGCCAAATTTTTGCAGGAGTCCCTTCGGTCCCATCTGGAACTCTGGCAATTGCATTCCGGTTTTGGAAAAGCTCGCGACCGTCTGGGCGCAAGTGCGGGAATTCCGTCCGTCGCTTACCACGTAGGAGTAGTCGAACAAGCTGACGTGAAGGCCGGTGGAACTGCCGGTCATGACATTGCGAAACGTCTTGGCACTGCCCTTTGTAAACAGCGTTGTATTCAGATGCGGAGCCTTCCGGGGATCGCTCCACGTCCCCCCTTCAAAGGCAAGACCCATCTCCAGTGCTGATGCGGAAAAAGCCTGGCTCCGTTTGCGGGCGCGAGCGGCGCTGATTGCAATCCAAATTGAAAACACCAGAATCCCGCCGGCGGTCCGCGGTAACCAGTCAGAAATGAGCAACACTGCCAACATAGAATTCTCCTCAGATTGCCTCCAACCCCTTCTTGCCGTCCGCAAAGACATACTCGCGGCCAGCCGCTGTCTTGCAGCTGGCGCAGTCCATTTGCCGCTGGATCAGGCCGCCATCTTGGGGGCTTGTTGGTAAGTCTGGACATCACTGGCTTTCGCTGCCAGGTATTTCTTGGCGCCGACTCCCGCGAAATACAGGCTGATCAAAAGGGAGAGATAGGTTCCCAGTCCGAGCGAGACCGCCTTCATCATTTCGTCGCTAGCCTGCTTCTGGAGGTCTCCATAGGGTCCGGCGGCTCCCCCTCCCATGGCGCTCGATAGGCTACTGCGCACCATGATTCCGACGATGATCATGAAAACCAGGGGCGCAACTCCGCCGAGATATGCGCGTTTGTCTTTCCAGAACTGACAGACAAATGGACCCGCGAGACCTACGAATGCAAAGAAGCCGTAGATGCCGGCGCTGGGATGACCATTGCGCTCCATCACCTCGAGCAGATTGCTGGCGTTCAACAAACCGAGGACCTGCCAGAACGTGAATTCCAGTTTCCCGCCGAAAGGCACCTGCATAGAGGCTGCGGTAAGAAAGGTCCACGAAATGAGCAGCAGGACCCCCGCCACCAGATCCGTCATCCCGACTTTGGCTACGATCTGACCAAAGAGTTTTCCACCGTGCTCGCGCGCCGCTTTCAGGGCAGCTTCCGTCTGTTCTTTGGCGAGTTGCGATTCCGGCACCGCTATGATGCCGCTGATCTTTCCCGTGGAGTCAAAGTCAACATCCACAGGCAGGCCGGGGCGCGGCGGGACTTCGGACTTCCATACGCCTTCGAGTGAAAAGGGATATTGCCGGCCCTCTACCATCAACAGACCGGGGCCCGCGTTTGCGTCGCGCAAAATCTTGCCTCTTTTTGCCATGAAATCTCCTTTTTCGCAGTTGTTCCGCCTGCGCCTGAGTGGTAACATTCGGCTCCCGGAAGGAAAGCTAGCTGCTAGCCGATCTCTGGTGCCTACGTTCTCTCCACTCCGCATTGCGCAAACGCGCAGGAAAAACCGTCATGGCGCAGGAAAATCCTGATGTAGCAAGCGCGATCGAGGCGGTGCAGACGCACCCGCAAGGATCCAGTCGACCCGATCAGCGACAGGCCCTCGACGATTTGTTCAGCCTGACCTATGAAGAATTGCGCCGCCTGGCGGCCTGCGTTCGCCGCGGAGATCCCAGTGCGACGCTGAGTCCGACGGTTCTGGTCAATGAAGCATGGCTCAAGCTGGCGAATTCCCCGGAACTGGGTTCGTCGTCTCCGCTCCACTTCAAGCGCATTGCCGCCCGCGCAATGCGGCAGCTCCTAATCGAGGCCGCCCGCCGCCGCGGCGCGAGCAAGCGGGGCGGTGAGGAAGATGTCACGATCGTTACTTTCGACGAATCCATGCTTCCGGTCGAGACTTGCGGACAGGAATTGCTGGCGCTCGATGCCGCGCTCGGAAAATTGGCGCAGATGGAACCACGCCAAGCCATGATGGTTGAGAGCCGTTTCTTCGGGGGACTCGACATTACTGAGACGGCGACCCTGTTGGGCGTCTCGGAGGCGACCATTCTGCGTGACTGGCGGGCTGCTAAGGCATGGCTGGCGCAAGCACTCCGTCCCGCAAGACAAAAGTGAGTTCTTGCCGAACGGGTAAAGATTTTTCTTCCCCAGGAGCGGAGCGACCGGAAAAAATGGATCCCACTCGCTGGCAGCGAATCCAGACGCTGTTTCACGAAGCTGCCAGCCTTGCCGGCGCGGACCAGCCAGCATTTCTCCGAGCTGCATGCAGCGGGGACGACGCTCTCCGATCAGAAGTTTTAGCCATGCTCGAAGCCGACGCAACGAGCGGCTCGATCCTCGACCGTGATCTTGGCCACGTTGCCCATCAAGTCCTTTCCCAAACAACTTCGACCTCAATTGAATTCAAAGGATTCGGTCCCTACACCATTAAACAGGTGCTGGGCGAAGGCGGCATGGGCGTGGTCTATCTCGCCGAGAGAAAAGACCTCGGCAACTTGGTTGCCATCAAAGTTCTTCGAGATGCCTGGCTGTCTCCCGCCCGCCGCGAGCGTTTCGCCAGCGAACAGCGAATGCTCGCTCAACTCAATCATCCTTCGATTGCTCGTCTCTACGACGCCGATACCCTGTCCGACGGCACTCCCTGGTTCGTCATGGAGTACGTGGAAGGGCTGCCCCTCACCGACTATTGCCAGAAATACGAATGCTCGATCCAACGCCGATTACAACTGTTCCGCCAGGTGTGCGAGGCGGTGCAATATGCCCACGCTCACGCGGTGATTCACCGCGATCTGAAACCTTCCAATATTTTCGTGAAGCCGGACGGCGGAGTACGTTTGCTCGATTTCGGCATCGCCAAACAAATCGAAAGTCTCGATACGCCTTCGGACACAACGCGCACGCTCATGCGTCTGATGACGCCAGCGTATGCCGCCCCTGAGCAGGTTCGCGGCGGCGGCGTGGGAGTCCACACCGACGTCTATTCACTCGGCGTCGTTCTCTACCAGTTGCTCTCAGACCGCCTGCCCTTCGATTTATCGAATCTCACCCCAGGCGAAGCTGCGGACATCGTCGCCGGGCACGAACCCGGAAAGCCGTCGGCCACTGCTGTGGGAACCCAGCATACGGGCGTCGGCTACAGCGCATGGGATGAACTCGATGTTCTGTGCCTTACCGCGATGCACAAGGATCCGCAGCGGCGATACCGTTCGGTGGAAGCTCTGATCCGCGATATTGATCACTATTTGAATGGCGAGCCGCTGGAGGCGCGGCCCGACACACTGCGCTACCGGACCGCGAAGTTCGTCCGCCGCAACCGGCGTGCCGTCGCGGCTGCAACTCTGGTCTTCGCTTTGCTTATCGGACTCGTCACTTTCTTTACCCTGCGGCTGGCGAAGGCGCGCGATGCCGCCATGGCCGAGGCCGCCCGCACCCAGCGCATTCAGCAGTTCATGACCAATTTGTTCGAAGGCGGTGACGAAGCGGCTGGGCCGTCGGATTCCCTGCGGGTCGTGACGATTCTTGACCGCGGCGTTCAACAGGCTCAGTCACTCAACAGCGACCCTAAAGTTCAAGCCGAGCTCTACCAGAACCTGGGTGGCATCTACCAGAAGCTCGGAAAATTTGATCGCGCGGATTCCCTGCTGCATTTGGCCGTCGAGCAGCGCCGATCGATCTTCGGAGCAGACAGTCCGGAAGTCGCAGAGAGCCTGGTGGCGCTGGGTCTTCTGCGCTCCGCGCAAGCGCGTTTGGATGAAGCCGAACAACTTGCGCGCCAAGGCTTGGAAATGTCGAAGCGGCACTGGCCGCCAACTCATCCCGCAGTGGCAAAAGCGACATTCGCACTGGGTAAGGTGCTGGAAGATCGCGGCCAGTACGCTCAGTCCATTCAGGTGCTGGACGAGGCCGTACGCCTGCAGTCCGGCTTCAGTGTTGTATCCGCCGACCTGGCTGCGAGCCTGAGTGAACTGGCGAACTCGCATTTCTATACCGGACAATACGACATTTCTGATTCGCTGAATCGGCGGGTGCTACAGATGAACCGCCAACTATTCGGCGAACGCCATCCGGCGGTGGCCGATACTTTGATTAATTTGGGTGAGATTCAGGTCCAAGGCGGACACTACAGTCAAGCCGAGCAGTTTGACCGGGAGGCGCTTGACATTACTGAATCGTGGTACGGGAAAGACCATCCCGAGACTGCCTCGGCGATGACCATCCTCGGACGCGTGCTGGTCTACGAAAAGCGCTTTGACGACGCAAACAACCTGCTGCAACAGGCTCTTGCAGTGCAGGAGCGGGTTTACGGCCCGGTGCATCCACGAGTCGCCTCTGCCTTGAATGACCTGGGGAAAGTTGCACAAAGCAAAGGAGAACTGGATCATGCCGAAGCCGACTTCCGACGCATGGCCGACATCTACCGTTCCGTGTACGGGGATCACCACTATCTGATCGCGGTCGCGCTATCGAATCTCGCAAGCGTATACGTCGACGAGGGGCAGTAC
>CAZILJ010000782.1:0-6220 GCA_964539915.1 uncultured Acidobacteriaceae bacterium
CTGAGGATATGGAAAAAGCAAAATGGGACATGCTTGAATGTCATCATCAGAGAATCACACGGGCCTCAAATCTCGCAGCGCGTGGCCGCCTACTAACCCCTTATTCCGCAATATTTTGTCCCCCAAGCCTTCAGAGAATCAATATTTTGGCCCTTTCTCGGCCCCGTCTTCCGTGGCAAATCTATGAAAACAAGGATTTTAGAGATCTAGCTAGGAAAAAATGTGGATACCCTTTGTGACCTCGATTCAGGGTTGGCTGAAGCCGGAAAGCGGCCGCCGGACATTGTTTTTTGGCCAAAAGAAAAAGGGCAGCCGCCGCGAGCGGTCTGCCCAATTCTTGGGACGTTGGCTGCTGACAACCTATTTCATCGCGCTGACGCGCACGCCCAAGCGGGACTTGTAGCGCGAAGCGGTGTTCTCGTGCAGCGTCCGCTTTTGGATCGCCTTGTCGAGGGCGGATACGGTCTGGCGGTACATCTGCTCGGCGGCTGCCTTGTCGCCTTTTTCGATGGTCTCGCGCAAAAGACGCAGCTGGGTACGCAGACTGGAGGTGTTGGCGCGGTTGCGCACGGTGCGGCGTTCGGTTTGGCGCGCACGTTTCAGCGCTGAAAGATGATTTGCCATGCTGGTTCGTTACCTTTGTAAGTGCAGAGAGTATTCGGGTGGGTCCGAATTACTTATTATAGGGGGGCGCTCCCGACCGGTCAAACTTGTGAAGTCGAGATGCTGCCGCATTTCAACGGCGAGATTCGTATCAAAGGCTTATCCTCCTGAGCGGCGCCCTTTGCCGCAAAGGACCGCGAATACATAGGTTCTTTCGCTTCGCTCAAGATCAGATCCAGACTTGGTTCTTCCCCTTATGACAGACGGACTCGATCGCCTGAAGGTTCTCATCAGCTCATCCACTCCCATTGTGGTGATGGAGACGTCGGAAGAGATGCACGCCGTGAACATGGTGCGCACGGCGTGTAGCGAACTCAACATGGCGACGTTCGAGTGGAGTATTGCCGACGGCCTGTTGCGCTCCGGTACGAACGCTCCGGCTGAAGGAAACAAAGGGTCGCTGCAGGCCCGCATCGACCAGAACTCGATCTGGGCCCAGGCCAAGAGCAGTCAGGCCCAAACGAAAACCGCGCTGAGCCCCGGCAGTGCGGAAGGCGAAAGACTGCCGCGGGCGATCCGGTCGTCTCTGGGCGGCGACGGTGCGGCTGCTGCCGCTGGTTCCATCTACAACACGCGCGAGCCAGTCCAGGCGCTGGCCAACATGGAGTCGATGACGGTAGAAGCCGTCTTCATCCTGAAAGACTTTCACCGTCACATGGAAGATCCGGTCGTGATACGCCGCCTGCGCGATGTGGGGCAGAAATTCGCAACCAACCGCCGGACCGTGGTTATTACCGCGCCCGAAATCGCCGTGCCCGCGGAGCTGACAACCCTGGTGGAGTATTTTGATCTACCGCTGCCCGATCGCGAGCGGCTCCACGACCTCATTCACGACACGTTCACGCGGCTGTCGAAGACTTACCCGCTGAAGCTGCAACTGGATTCCGCCGGAGTGGATGCCATGTCGACCAACCTGCGCGGGCTAACCGAAGAAGAAGCCGAGCGCGCGATTTCTCAGGCCCTTGTGACGCGATATGCGCTGTGTCTCGAGAGCGTCACAGATGTGCTCGACGCCAAGAAGCAACTCCTGCGGCATTCCGGCGTGCTGGAGTTCATCGAGGCGAGCGACAACATGGCCACCCTTGGTGGTCTGGAGAACTTGAAGCATTGGCTGGGTCAACGTCGGGGGGCGTGGGAAGATTCGGCGCGCGAGTTTGGCCTGGAACCTCCGCGCGGCATGATCATCTTGGGCGTTCAGGGATGCGGCAAGTCGCTGTGCGCGCGCGCCGTGGCCGGGGAGTGGAAGTTGCCGCTCCTGAAGTTCGACACCTCGGCGGTCTATGACAAGTACATCGGCGAGACGGAAAAGCGTATTCGCAAGGTCTTTCAAGTTGCCGAGGGACTTGCGCCCTGCGTCCTCTGGATTGATGAGTTGGAAAAGGCTTTCGCCGGAAGTAGCCCGGACTCGGCGTCGGCTGACGCGGGTGTTTCGTCGCGCCTGCTGGCCTCGTTTCTGTCGTGGATGCAGGATCGCAAGGCAGCCGTATTCGTCGCCGCGACCTGCAACAATGTGACGGTGCTTCCGCCCGAACTAATCCGCAAAGGCCGGTTTGATGAATTGTTCTTCGTCGATTTGCCCAATCAGGCCGAGCGGAAGCAGATCTTCGCGATTCAACTCGCGAAACGCAAACGGAATCCGGCGGACTTTGATCTGGAGCAGGCGGCTGCTGCCGCGAACGGTTATTCCGGCGCCGAGATTGACGCTGCCCTGCAGGGTGCGCTGTACGCAGCGTATTCGGAAAAGAAAACGCTCTCAACGCAGTCGCTTCTGGATGCGTTGGCGCAAACCGTGCCGCTTTCGACCACGCGGGCGGAAGAGATTGCTGCCTTGCGCGAATGGGCCCGCACCAGGGCGGTGCCCGCATCGGCCCGCGCCATCGTTGCGCCCGCCAGTTGAGACTCGTCCCGACTGACGGAGGGAACTCGATTCTAATCCGACGGTCTGGACTCCGCTGCCCCGTGAACCGTCTTGCAATGACGATCGAACGCGCGCTGCAACTGACTGCTGAATTCTTCGCGGTTTGGACGATGGCTCGCTGATGCTGCACGGAATCTCGCTTCCCCGCGGCAAACTGTGCATTCAGCTTCCACTGGAATATCTCCAAGCCATTGAACGACATGCAGAGTGGGCTTCTTCATACCTCACAGTTTCCCACAGGCAAGAACCCCGTGTTCAAGGGATCGATCAACTTCCCTTTGCCTGCCATTGACTCCCTCTTCGCCGCGGGGTACGCTTTAACCAATGGTAGTGACTTGCCTTCTGGGCATGCGCATTCCGGATGGTCCCGTCTCCAACCGAAACCCTGCCTTGTCTGTGACGTGGAGCAGGTGTACCTCAATGTCCGCGGCTGCCGGGCTTAGTCCGGCCCTTCCGGGTCAAAGATCCGGGCCCACACGAGCATGAATCCAAAGGCAAAAATCCAAGCATGAAGAAGAGCATCGGGGTTAGTCCCAACATCGAGACGTTTTTCGGCACGCGGGATGAAAATGTACGGCTGCTGGAAGACGGACTCAACATCACCATCAATCTGCGATCGAACGGAATCGAACTGGAGGGCGCCCCCCGAGACGTGGCACGCGCCGAGCAGGTCTTCGTCGACTACGAAACCTTGCAGCGCTCGGGCTACACCTTCAACAATGGCGACCTCAACAGCATGCTGCGAGTGCTGGCTTCCGACCCGAACACGACCCTGCGAAGTTTGGCCGATGCTGGCCGCCAGCGTTCGTTCGGACGTCGCACCGTTCAGCCCAAGAGCAGCAACCAGCGCCGCTATCTCGAAGCCATCGAAGGCCACGACATGGTGTTTGGGATCGGCCCAGCCGGCACCGGCAAGACTTATCTGGCGGTGGCGATGGCGATTTCTGCGCTGCTGGCCAAGCGGGTGAACCGCATAATCCTGGCACGTCCTGCGGTGGAAGCGGGCGAGCGGTTGGGGTTTCTGCCAGGCACGCTGCAAGACAAGATCGATCCTTACCTGCGGCCGCTCTATGACGCTCTGTATGACATGCTCGATCCCGAGAAGGTGGATCGCTATTTGGAGAAGAACGTCATCGAGATCGCTCCCATCGCTTTCATGCGCGGGCGCACTCTGAATGATTCCTTCGTCATTCTCGACGAAGCGCAGAACACCACATCGGAACAGATGAAGATGTTCGTCACGCGTCTCGGGTTCAACTCGAAAGCCGTGATTACCGGCGACGTTACACAAATCGATTTGCCCAATGCTCGCCGCAGCGGGCTGCTCGAGGCAATGGATGTGCTGAAAAGCGTGGACGGACTGGCATTTGTACACTTCGACGAAAGCGACGTCGTGCGACATCATCTGGTGCAACGCATCGTTCGAGCCTACGATGAGCACAAGACGCGAGTCGCAGAGCAGCAGATGCTTTTGTTGGCCGAGCCCAGGCACGCTGACGCCGCGAGCGCCGAAAAGCAGGCCGCCGCCGCGGCGAGCGAAGCGGCCGTGCACGGACAAAAGGCGACGTCGGCCGAAGCCAAGGGATAGTTTGTACAGATTGGGCGGGAGGGCCGACCCGGCCCTCCTGTTTGATTTTGTGCCATTCGATTAAGAGAAGGGTTGTTGAGAATAGATTGGTGATTCTGAAAAAGAAAGTCGCAGGATTGACCGAAAACGCTCTACGAAACTTCGTGCTGCGGGTGCGGAGAGCGGTGGGCGTGCGGGGACAAGTGAATGTGCTCGTGACCGGCAGTGCGGCCGTGCGCTCGCTGAACCGCCAATTTCGCAGGCAGAACAAGCCAACCGATGTGCTGTCGTTTCCTTTCGTTTCGTCCCTGTCGGATCCTCGCCAATCAGCAAAGGTCGCGGGCGATGTTGCCATCTCCGCCGACATCGCACGGCAAAATGCTTTCTGCCTTGGACATTCAGCCTTGGAGGAAGTCAAGATTTTGGCGCTGCACGGGATACTTCATCTGGCGGGCTTTGACCACGAGCGCGATAATGGTCAAATGGCGCGCAAGGAAGCCAGGTTGCGACAGCTGCTTGGGTTGCCGGCTGGTTTGATCGAGAGAGCCCATCCAGAGAATCGAAGATCGTCAAAAGTCCGGCGCGCTACGGGAGCGCGGAGGATGACATGAATTACGCCATCGCGCTCGCGCTCCTGCTACTGTTGGGATTGCTGACGTTGGTTTCTTACGTCCATCGAGTCTACCAAGAAGTCGGTAAATTTCTCTCCCGGGAATTTCAGGACAACATCGACATCTTCGAACAGAAAATTGAACCGGAACTGGGGGTGGCCCGCTCCCGCGCTGCCCTGTCCATGGCAGTGCTTACGCAGTTGACCATGGCGTTGATTGCTTTCCTGGCGGGCTTCCTGGTTTTCAGCGACCAAAGCTGGAGCATCTACGAGATTTTGCAGGCGGCGATTAGCCTGATCCTCATTGTCATCGTCTTCAACCGCTTTCTGCCGTTTGTGTTCTTCTCGCGCACGAAAGGGGAGTGGTTGACTCACTGGATCCTGGTTCTGAAGGTGCTGATCTACCTGGTAATGCCGGTGACGATTGTGCTCGGCTTTCTGCAGTCGGTGGCATCGCTGACCAATCAGAACACCACCGAGCAACCGGAGACCTCGGCTGAGGCGGTGGACGCGTTAATTGAAGCGGGCCAGGAAGAAGGCATCATTCAGGAGGGTGACCGCGACCTGATCCAGTCGGTGGTCGAATTCAGCGGCAAGACGGTGCGCGAGGCGATGCAGCCGCGTCCTCAGGTGTTCGCGGTTCCGTCGGATACTACGGTTGAGCGCTTCATCGAAATGCTGCGCGTGAAGCACTATTCGCGCGTGCCGGTGTATGAAGGAAGTATTCACAACATTAAGGGAATCGTCTATACGCAAGACGTGTTGCAGGTGCCCGACAGCGAGGCGCACGTCCGCATGCTGAGCACGATCATGCGGCGCGATGTCTATTTCGTGCCGGAAAGCAAGCTGGGCAGCGATCTGCTCCGCGAAATGCAGAAGCAGAATATCCGTATGGCGATTGTGGTCGACGAATACGGCGGCGTAGCGGGATTGGTTACGATCGAGGATCTCGTGGAAGAAATTGTGGGTGAAATCCGCGATGATCACGAAAAGCCCGAGATCGTGCGCGAAGGCGACCGCTCGTTCATTGTGGCCGGAGGAATGGACCTGGATCGCCTCGACGAACTGTTCGGAAGCAAGCCCGAGGGAAAAGAGTCGGCGACCATCGCGGGGTTAGTAAGCGAACTCGCCGGACGAATTCCGCGCAAAGGCGAGGTGGTGCAGGATGACGGCCTGCGCTTTGAGGTCCTGGAGTCTACCGACCGCAAGGTGGAGCGCGTGCGCGTGAGTGCAGTGCAGCCTCAGCAGTTGAAGTTGATGTGAAGACAGCCTCTAGCGAGTCGGTTCCCGCAATTTCGCTTCTGAGTTTCGTCTCCCGGCAACAAAAAACTCGATCCTACACATACAATGAAAGATATTGCCAGGTGCTTAGCAGAAGCTAGAAGCTGATCCCCGATGCCATTCCGCTCCGGTTTCGTGTGCATTCTCGGTCGCCCCAATGCGGGCAAGTCCACCTTGCTCA